>JAOTSI010000185.1 GCA_029865005.1 Desulfobulbaceae bacterium | reverse complement strand
TCACATAGGATTAACTATAGCTCACCGTCCTGCTTACACACATACGCAGCCCGGTCAAACGCTTATTATACAGATATTATAGAACTTTTATTTTCAACCCCGTGAACAGTTTACGTGCTGATAAAGAGTTAATTGATACTGGGACCATTTTTTGAAATCAATCGGCTAATAGATGATGAAACCATAGCATTAGTAGTAACTACTGTGTTCATCATTAAATTATAAATAGGAGTTAAGCTCATAGCTAATGTAGTTGGAAATACCTCTGGACTAAAATCCGGACAGTTTAAAGCATTGGAACGTTTAGGTTCTAAACGTGTGTTACCGTCTGAAATTATCGGTCGTGAAACGGCCCGCAGTTTAGCCGCCATTTCCTCCGAGCTAAACCGAACCATCGGTTTACTAATTCATCGTTCCGGAAAAATCGAAGCCGTTGTGGTGGGAGATTATGATCATATTATGATCCCTGCGCTCAGTGGTATCGGTACAGGAGGAGGACGTTTAAGAGGACTTAGATGTGTGCGGACTCATTTGGGTAAGTCTCATATAAATGATGAAGATATCATGGATATGGTTTGCTTGCGCTTAGATATGTTCTCTGTACTCACCATGCGTGATGGATTACCTGATTTACTCCATTCCGTGCACATGGCCCCTGATCCTGTTAATTTGAAAGGTTGGAGTAAACTTGAACCGGTTCATCCCGGTCATCAGCATGAATCCTGCCTAGAATTGATTAACGCCCTGGAAAATGAATTTGTTCGTCTTCGACCTCTCAAAGAAGTTGATACCGGAATTGATCGTGCTATTCTAGTCCATGTAACCACCGGTTCAAAGTATGAAGCTGAAGAGTCTTTGTTAGAACTAACGGAACTCGCTCGGGCCGCCGACGTGACGGTGCTTGATTCAGTAATTCAGCGCAGGCGGACCATTCATCCCCGTTTTATTATCGGTCGTGGTAAATTAATGGAAATTATGTTAGCAAGTTTACGCTTTGGGGCTAATTTGCTAATTTTTGATCGGGAACTGAGCCCGTCCCAGGTTCGCTCTGTCACCGACCATACTGACCTGAGGGTTATCGATCGAACTCAACTGATTTTGGATATCTTTGCGCGTCGCGCCCTAAGCCGGGAAGGTAAACTGCAAGTAGAAATGGCCCAGCTTAAATATATGCTGCCCCATTTATCCACTCGTGATGATGCCTTGTCGAGGTTGACAGGCGGAATTGGTGCGCGTGGTCCAGGTGAAACCAAATTGGAAATTGATCGGCGACGAATTAATGATCGAATTGCCCGATTAGGCAAGGACCTAAAAGCGGTGGGAAAAGAACGTTACCATCGCCGTACCAGGCGTAGAAAACGTGATGTACCTGTTATTTCCCTGGTAGGATATACAAATGCTGGTAAATCAACCCTGCTCAATACCTTAACCAATAGTCAAATTGTAGCGGAAGATATGTTATTCGCCACCCTTGATCCAACCAGTCGGCGGCTACGTTTTCCCCATGATATGGAAGTTATCATCACTGATACAGTAGGCTTTATTCGTAACTTACCAACAGAGCTTCTTAAAGCATTTCAATCAACACTTGAGGAATTGGAGGAGGCGGATCTCTTAGTTCATGTTATTGATCTTGCCAATCCTGCCCATAAAGAACAGTGTCGCGTGGTAGATGATCTGATCCATAATCTCGACTTAGGAAGTATTCCTTATCTACGGGTATATAACAAGGTAGACTTAGTTTCAGAGCAAAAACGTGAGCAGGTAGAAGGAGAGGGAGGTATTTGCGTGTCAGCCATCAATGCAGCAACACTAACTATTTTCTTTAAACGAGCCGAAGCAATGTTAAATAAAGTACTGAACAAGTAACCTAAATATTAACAACCTAGTTATTTTGCAAATAAAATCCTAGGTTTTTTTCAAAAGCCTCATTACCGGTAAATTCGCAACCAATGGCTTGCTCGCGAATATTGCGAACAGTAATTTTTTTCTTAATTAAAGTTTTCCTTTTATCATCCAAGTTGAATTCAATTATCAAGTCCAAACCTATCTTTAGAAGATTTGGACTATTGGTGGTAAAACCAATGCCACTTAAAGAAATATTGGTGAGTTGAACAATGAACTTTCCATCGGCTGGTGTATCAACAAAAGAATATTTAGCAGGCAAGTCCGTATTTTTTCGGTAATGGTGGCGAAAATCAAGTTGGACAGTAAAAGCCTTGCCGCACGGACAACGTACTTTCAATAAATGCTTTTTACCCTTAAACGGGACAGCGGAAACATTTTTCGCAATTCGGCATTCCGGACAAATAATAGTGGTAGAGCCGTCAGCACGGACGAAAGCCTTAGTTGATATCATGGTCGATTAGTCATAGATGATACAATTATATCTTTCTAAAAGAGATTCGGTTTCTGGATCAAGATCTGAGGCTACTTCATGGATTTGATATTCATGACCACAGCCTTGGCACTTAAGCCGCACCTGGCTGCACCTCCTGCTAACCTCAAGTTTTTTATTACATTTTCTGCATTGCATAGGCTTTTATTATTATCGAATGTTTGATTACTAGTTAATTGAGAGATAATCTTTTTTGATAGTGATTACTAAAATCATATTCACCTGAGCAGAAAAAAGCAATAACAATATTTTATAGTTAACAAAATATATTAAGGCACAATCTTTTCTGCATAATATCTATATGATTCATAGTGATTGGAGCTGATTGGGGACTTGTTAGGGTCGCTAAAAATAATAAATATCCCGAAACCGGAGTCTGCGCTTACCTACGCCAGATTTTTAGTCGTCCTCAAGGAGGGACAACAGGCCGATAGCAGAGCTATGCAACTGTTGCCACGGCAATGAATACGGATAAAAAACAGATAGGTATGCGATAGATACCGAGATGGGATAATTTATTTTTACCAAGGCCCTCAGGTATACATAGAAACCACTGGATATCTAATGACAAGGTACCTTCGTGGCCAGGGTCTAGAACCACTAAATATTAGCTTTTAAGCTCTTCCCTGCTAAAAACTGTATGCAGTGGATAACCTAGTTTTGCTAATGCTTCCGCGCCGCCCTCTTGACGATCAATAATCGTAGCCACAAGTCCTACTTTAAACCCCTCGCTTTCCACTCGTTCGATAACCTTGATTAAAGTGCCGCCAGTAGTTACCACATCCTCTACCAAAGCTACTAAACAACCTGGGGCAAGATTGTTTTTGCCTTCGATATAATTGCCCGTACCGTGCCCTTTTGCTTCTTTACGCACAATAAATGCAGGGATGGGCTCTTTCTCAAGATGACTCACTAAAGAGGTAGCGGTAACCAGAGGGTCAGCACCCAGAGTCATTCCGCCCACAGCTGCAATTTTTTCTGGAAAGTTTTTTATAATGTCAAAGAGCATGCGACCACAGAGATACGCGCCTTCTGCTAATAAAGTGGTCTGCTTACCATCTATGTAAAAGTCAGAAGTTTTACCGGAGGTCAAGGTAAAAGTTCCTTCACGATAGGATTTTTCCTGAAGTATTTGTTTAAGACGTTCTTTTTCGTTCATAATTTTTCCTGAAAAGTTGGAGTTTATTTGTTCAAACATTACTCATTTTTTTTTTGCTTGCAACATACTTTCTTGTCGCCCTTTTTCAAGGATTGAATGTAACTCTGGGCTCCCTTAAATGGTATTTTTTCCTAAGTGAGCAGAAGACTTTGTTATGTTAACATATTATGAAATCCAAGAAAACATGGTAAAGTACAGAGTGATACAGTATTCTTTCAAGCTTTTGACGGCAGCTAATCATATGGTTTACAACTAATTGATTTAATAAACCTTGATACAGTAAGGTCTCACAGGTACCTTATTTTAATGCTGTTGCCGCCTCTCACTATAGCCCTTCTATGCGGGCAGAGGCAATCACATGAAGATGAAGTGCCTGTGACCACTTACAAGAAGGCCTATAACATAGCGGCTTTTCTATTGTTGCGATTTAGGAACGCAATACAAATAACTTCCTATTCCGCGTCCGCCTTCAGACCGTATTTTTCCGCTTCCACGATAGCAAAATCCTCGAGGTAGTGCTGCTATGCCTACGATTTTGCATAATCGGAGCGAACAAATTCGACATAACTACAAATGAGATAATTACGGAATTTATTACTTTTGTGTCCCTTAATATTTTTTTTGTCAATGCTCAGTAGCTCTATTACGACTATAGCTTTCTGTTTAGGGCACGCATATTCCGTTAAGGAATCAAGGGAAATGCTATGAATAGCTTGAATGATCGCTTACGAAATCGATTGAATAAAATAGAAACTAATGGAAAATTGCGTTGCTTAACATCAACCTCTCCAGGTGATGGGGCACGAATCATTTATCAGGGAAAATCCACTTTAAATCTCTCTGGAAACGATTATTTAGGGTTAGCTAGGAACCGGGAGTTGTTAATCGATTTCTATCAAAAAAAATCCCTTGAAAATTGTCTAGAGCGCTATTCCCTTGGTAGTGGCGGCTCACGCTTGATGACAGGAAATTTTAGCTCCTACCCTTTGCTTGAACAGGATTTAGCAAAAATGTATCGTGCTGAGGCTGCTATTATTTTTAATAGTGGCTACCATCTTAACATTGGAATCCTACCTGCTTTAACAGGGAAAAATGATTTAATCTTAGCTGATAAGTTATGCCATGCCAGCTTAATTGATGGTATGCGCTTATCTAGAGCCGAAGTTATTCGCTATCGACATAATGATTATCAACAACTCGAAGAGTTATTAATAGCTAAAAGTAACCAATATGAGCAAATTTTTTTAGTTACCGAATCGATTTTTTCCATGGATGGAGACTTGGCTGATCTTTCAACCCTAGTTGCTCTTAAGAAAAAATTTAATGCTTGCTTGTTAGTTGATGAGGCGCACAGTGTAGGAATAAGAGGTTTATCTGGCCTGGGATTGGCTGAAGAACAAGGCTGCCTTGCTGAAATTGATATATTGATTGGAACCTTTGGCAAGGCTTGGGGAGGACAGGGAGCATTTGTAGTTTGCTCTGAGTTACTCGCCAAGTATCTTATCAATACTGTACGTTCGTTTATTTTCACCACAGCCTTACCTCCAGTAAACATTTTGTGGTTACGGCATATTGCACTTAAAATTCCGCAAATGCAAAAAAAGAGAGAACATGTACGAAATTTACGAGCAAATCTCGGAAAGGCACTACTTTCTGAAGAATTGAGGATAGGTGGAGATAGTCATATCTTACCGGTATTCGTCGGTGAAAGCTCTAAGGCGTTACGATTGGCAAAAGAATTGCGACAACATGGATACTGGATAACCGGGGTACGACCTCCCACTGTCCCAGAAGGGACAGCCCGCTTGCGTCTTTCGCTTAATGCTGCTATGGATTGGTGCGATCTTGAACCCTTGCCAAAGTTGCTCGCCAGCTTAATGGAAAAGTAATGAAAATAGTTTCACCCGTTGAACAAATGAGCGGGGAGTGCCTTTTATTCCTGGCAGGATGGGGCATGGACCCAATACCATTTTCCGATCTTGCAGCACCCAAATCTGATCTTATTTTCTGTTACGATTATCAGGAAATAGATATTGGGTCTCTTCATAACTTATCAACTCAATATGAAAAGATCCATTTAATCGCATGGTCTATGGGGGTATGGGTAGGGGCTCACCTTTTTAGTAAAGTTCCTAATTTTTTAGCATCCGCTACTGCCGTGAACGGAACTCTGTCACCTATAGACGAGCGATGTGGTTTGTCCAAAACAGCATACCGGGCCATGCTTGATAATTTTTCTTCAACAGCTCTTAATGGGTTTTATGACGAGATGTTTAGTAAACAATCTGAACGAGAACGCTTTAGTGATCACTGTCCGCGTCGTTCACCTAGGAATATTCACCGGGAACTTGAGATCCTCTATGAGCAATTTTTACATCACGGTCCTGCCTTAGATATTTATGATAGAAAAATAGTGGGCACGCAGGATCGTATATTTTCAGCTAGAAACCAAGCTCGAGCCTGGGGACGTGGTAATTGCGAAATATTACCTGTAGCTCATTTCCCTTTTTACACCTGGAACGGACTAATTGAACATACTGAATTTAAATGAATTTAGACAAAAAACTCATAAAACAACGATTCAGCAAGGCCCTTGCGACTTATGATGACCAGTCAGCAATTCAGGCCCTGGTTGGGCAACATCTTCTAGCCCTATTAAGTAAAGCTGGTTGTGCTAACCCTCAGCGTGTTTTGGAAATTGGTTGCTGTACCGGCTTGTTTAGTCAACGAATAGTTGAACACTACCCAGCAATTAAGGAATTGTGGTGTAATGACTTAGTTGAGAGGGCAGAAATCCCTTTACGTGAAAAACTTAATTATTTTGAGGGAAACCTAGTGTTTCTCCCAGGAGATGTGGAATCTCTTACTTTACCGAAGACCATGGACCTGGTAATTTCCTCATCCACTTTTCACTGGTTTGTCGATCTAGAGACAATGCTAGAAAAAATACGGCAAATATTGCGTCCTGGCAGCTACCTGGCCTTTGCTATGTATGGGCCTGACAACTTACACGAAGTACGGCAACTTAGCGGAATTGGGTTAAAATACCCCAACCCCGAAGAGTTACTCGTTCAGGTTCAGAGACATTTCCATGTGATATCCTATGAAAGTCGACGAGAGGAGTTATGGTTTCCTGATGTACGTGCATTACTGGGACACCTTCGCGAGACAGGAGTCAATGCAGTGGACAAAGTGGTGTGGACTCCCAAAAAACTTCGGTCTTTTATTAATGATTACCAAACCTATTTCGGCGGAAAAGATGGAGTACGGGCAACATATCATCCGATATATTACATTCTCCGCAGTTATTAGAATTTATTTTTAAAGTTTATGGGGTAAATAACCTAAAAACTTTGAATTCGAGTTCTTTTCACGGTATATTTGACAATGTTGATAAGGTGGATAGAAATTTCAGGAACCAATCGGTACCATCAAGTATCGTTTAATCACTTTTCCAACTGTTAAACCTTGTACTAAAATAGAAAAAGACATCACCACATAGGTGGCAGTAATCAGGACCTCCCTTTCTGGACCCACCGGTAAAGAAAGTGCTAGAGCCACGGAAATACCTCCACGTAATCCAGCCCAGGTGAGTATTTTCACGGTACCTTGTCGATAGTCTTTAAGTTTTCTAAGAATCGAAACGGTTGACCCCACGCTGATAAACCTGGACAATATTACAACCGGAATAAGTATTATCCCAACCAGTAAATAGCGAGGATCGTAAGGCAGTACAAGTATTTCCAGACCGATCAATACAAAGAGAACGGAGTTAAGTATTTCGTCGATTAATTCCCAAAAAGTATCTAGATGCTGCCTGGTCTCCTCAGACATACCGAGACGTCGGCCATGATTGCCTACCAGCAGGCCAGCAATAACGATGGCCAGTGGTGCCGATATATGAAGCACCTCAGCCAGTCGATAGCCACCGATAACCGTGGCGAGGGTTAAAAGAACTTCAACCTGGTAGTTATCTACTTTTTTTAATAACCAATAGGTGATAAGGCCGAGACCGGTACCGTAAAGGATACCACCACCGGCTTCCAGAAGAAAAAGGGAGGTTATGGAGTGGCTAGAGCCCGGTGAATGTTGCGCATCCAGCAAGGAGAGCAATGCGAGAAAAACTACTACCCCGATGCCGTCATTAAAAAGAGATTCGCCGGTTACTGCTGTTTCCAAACTTTTGGGGGCTCCTACTTTTTTCATGATGCCAAGCACTGCAATGGGGTCTGTTGGAGAAATTAGGGCACCAAAAAGAAAACAATGAAGAATGGAAAGTTCCATACCCAAAAGTTTTAGTACGCACCAGGTAAGACCACCCACTAGAAAGGTTGAAAGCGCCACACCCACTGTGGCCAATGAAATTATAATAGACTTGTGCTCAAGCAAATCATCAAAATTAACATGAAGAGCCCCGGCAAAAAGCAATAGTCCTAGCATACCGTGCATCAGGGTATCATAGAAATCAAGATGGGACAGTAGAAGTCGGGCGTGCTCAGAGATAGAAAAGATATTAAAAAAGCCTAATGCTAAAATGGTCAGGGAAATTAACAAAGAAAGAACCATGAGACCGATAGCGGAAGGCAAACCGATATAGCAATGGTTCAGGTAACTGAATATGGCGGCAAGGGTAATGAGAATGGCAAATATATCTAACAAACCCATGTAAATAATCCTTTGGTTAGTGTTTAAAAATCAAATGGGTTTCGAGGTCTTTAAGGGCCTCGGAAAAAATAATTTACCCCATCTGGCTTGTCTTTTTAGCCGTCTTCTTTGTCAAGGCAACAGTTACATAACGCTGCTATGCGCCTGTTACCTCTTCTTGAAGACGACTAAA
>JAOTSI010000441.1 GCA_029865005.1 Desulfobulbaceae bacterium | reverse complement strand
GCACTACTCTTCATGCAGTTGCCACTGCCCGCATAGAAAGGGCTATAGCGAGCAGCAGCAACTGCATAAATCTAAGGCACCTGTGACCAATTACAAATTGGCACTGTATCAAATCAGCTAGTTACTAACCCTGTAACCAGGTCCATGAAACTATAATTTGAAAATTCACTGATGAAGGATTAGGAACTCGGATAGAATAGATTGAGTCTATATCAAGCCGCCCCCAACTATCCGAAACCAAAACTTTTTACAACAACAAGTTAGGAGTTTATAAAATGACTACCCACATAATCTTAACCGGTACCATTATAGATGAAGAATCATTTTGCTCCGCCCACGAAGTATGCAATATATGCAACACCACAATGGATAAATTACGGGCCATAATAAATGAAGGAGTAGTCGAACCGAGAGGCACGTCACCCAATAGTTGGCGTTTTAACTCTTCAGATATTAGCAAAATATACACAACAGTCAGACTACAACGTGATCTTCAAATCAACCTTGCAGGCTGCGCCTTAGCCCTTGAGCTACTAGAGGAAATAGAAAAGTTACGACACCTAACTCGCTAGACAGGTCAGCGAATTAGTGAAATTTAATATTTTGCGCAGCTCTTATACATCATGTAGTTAGGATACCATTTTATTCCTAGTCATTTACCACCAAAGAGGCACCAACAAACACTTCAAGCAAAGAGAGCTACCAGTATTCCCTTTAGAATACAAGAAAAGCGGACTTCACTACCATACATCTTCTATTCTTGAGCTTCCCGCTCCACCGGGTCGCGTTGGTCAGGCTGATGGGTGACACATTGCTCCTCATTGCTCAATCCCTCACCATTGATAATCTGCGCTATATCCGGGTCCATAACTCGCCCACTTACATTATTGGTTATACAATCATCGGGTCGACAAACAAGACAATCGCCTGCACTCCGAGGAACCGACCCAATCGCATAACATTTACGGTTAGAACATGCCACCGGGTAGTTACTGGGACAACACACCAACCCCCAAGAAGTATTACAAATACGGGAAGATGAATTTTCACAACACGTCGTCTTACCAGCCAATCCTCCACTACTGCCAGCTACTGCCGCAACTACTACACCAGCACCAACCGCCGTGCCCAAAAGAATAACCGACCCTACTCCCATGCCATCATCACCAGGTTGAATCGCTTCCCCATTGTCTCCCGTATCAGCTCCACCTTGTGTGTCCGCCTGATTACGCAAATATTTTTTCTGGGTTTCGGAAAACTGCAACGGCGGAGGAGGAGCTTCAAGCCAAGAGCGGATCTCGGTCGGTTCAAATGGCCCATATCCCCCATTGTTTGACACCAACATTCTCATAGGCTCCATCTCTGGATCATCCAAACAATGAACAACCAACTGCGCCACCCCCCGAGCATTACCCATAACAACTTGAAAAGTCCCATCAGGCAAAGAAGCTACCATCTGAACTACTACGCCTGAAACAGGATTTACCATTACCGGCAAACTCGATTGGAGACAAGAACCTTTCTCAACTCTAATGATAAATCGATCACCCGGTGCATAACCTCTCGGCATTCCTTTTGGTCCACCAGGAACAAAACGCACACCGTCTAACTCACTCGCCACAGCCCCTAAGGGAATGGTAGATGCAATTAATATTATAAATAAAATGAACCCTAACCACACCTTACAAACAACTAACTCCATCAGTTTTATAAAAAAGTTTTCCATGCTCTTCATTGCAAAACCTCCCCTAACACTAAGATGAGTTACCACCACACTTACAACAGCGGCGTTACCTTAACAAACAGTGTATTTACAGACCAAAACAACCCAGCATGCTCAACCAAATATTTATCAATATATCATTTATCACCTACAAATTAGCCATATACCAAGTAGGTTAATTACGATCCCAGTTACCAAGTTCTAATTTTATGGACATTTATTTCTTTGACCACAAGCCCATTGGCCTCTCCACAATTATTAGCTTTTTGTTTGTTTGTCTTTTTCGCTTAATTATCAGAACAACAATTACAAAGCATTGCTATGCGCCTAATACCTCAAATTGAGAGGCTACTAAATATCCTGTAAGCTCAGCGAATAGTCTTTTCTAAAATACTAAATATTCTCTGTGGCCCAAAGTCCTTTCAAGGAACAAAACCACCGATAACATCAAGACGATCCACTTCAGGAACATAGTTTTTTCTAAACTTAATAATCCCTTTTCTATCTGTAATAATAACCGTTGGGACCCCTGATATTTTATAGGAAGTAGTTATCACTGATCCTTGATCATAAATTACAGGATAGTTAATTGAATTTTTATTTATAAAAGTACGTGCCCTAGAAGGTGAATCATTTTTATCAATATTTATTCCGAAAATTACAACTTTTTCAGGGTCAAATCGGTCTTTAATCTCATTAAGGAGTGGAACTTCAGACTTACACAAAGGACACCATGAGGCCCAAAAAGCTAATACTATTATTTTATCGCCGATGTATTCTTCTATGTTGATTGATTCACCGCTCATATCCATAGCTCGAAATGGTATCAGTAATTGCCCTTCAGAGACGGCTAAAGCGGAAAAAGGAAATGATAAAAAGATGCAGATCCATAATATTAAATGACCATACATAAAATTCCCCTCATAATAGATTGTTG
>JAOTSI010000184.1 GCA_029865005.1 Desulfobulbaceae bacterium | reverse complement strand
AGCTGACAATTCTAAGGTGTCCTGTATAAAATCGCGACTTATTCTAAGTGCAATGGAGTTTTCAGATTTTTTAGGACCTTCTGGAGAACTATCTAAGATATCATCATAGTGATGGATATGGCGATTAACATAATCAAGACTGATATTCGTATCAGGCAAACCACTGTATTCAATGCCGAATAGCAACTCACTCCGATTGTATTGCTTATGGTAATTGTTAAGAAAGTGAAGCCTTTTGAAATGTGCGAGTTCAGCAATATAGAGCAAGTCACCATGGGCTAGACTCATGCTGGAGCCAACCATTGTTATTTGATGGTGCTCCAGATTGGTTGGATTGGTGGTGCTAAATGTTGGTTGATCATTGAAATAATGAGCTCCGTAAAAAGAAATATCCCAGCCACTGAAAGTAGTTGAAAGTTCAGCGGCCATCTCCATGTTTTCCAAAGTATTGGATGGAGTTTTTTCAGGTGGAAGGGGATCTGTGGAAGGATAAAAAAAATGGCCGAATGGAGGATTCTGATCATAGCGGTGTTCATGTATAGAAATTAGATCAAGATTCCAATTGCCCGAAAAAATGTCTATTTTTACCATGGCAAGAGGTAAGCGTAAGTTTTCTATGTCTACTAGTCCTAAGTTTCTGTTATCAAGTGGATTTAAAATATCAGTTACGCGAAAGTTGTCTGAGCGGCCCCAGACAACGATCTGTCTACCGATTTTTAGATCAATAAAGCTGGACAGGTTTCCTTGAATATATGCTTCCCGAAGTTCCAGTTCTTTTTCGTATTCATCAAGAACTGAATTGGTATATCCATCACGCCCGTTCAGAGAATAGGCAAAATCGTACCATCCTTTAATACTGGTGAATGCCTTCCAGTCAGCAAAGCGAAAATTAGCTTCCAGCAGGGTTTCCATTTTGAGTCCTGAAAGGCCATGCCAGTCTCTATATTCTGGTCCGGGTGAAGAGTGGGTCGTATTAGCCACAGTCAAAAACTTGCCATATCCGCTGAAATGATTAAATATGGATTTTTTAGTCTTCGTAACTGGTTTAGATACAATATCTATTTCGTCAAACCCTGCAAAAGGGTCTTGTAGCTCCTCAAGTGTATTTCCCCAGACAACGGCGGGGAGACAGGCGAAACTAAGTGCAAAATATATTGATTTACAAACCTTTTTCAAGATTTCGAGTACTAAACAGCGCATCATTCACCAATTCCTGGTTATATCGAATATTTTCTTGAGTGAGAATAGTCTTGTGAATAATTTTATTTCCTTTTTTTCTGGTCATGTGGATTTCTAGTCCAGTCCAGATTCCGTCAATTATTTTCATCTTCTTAACGTCAAAATATTTGATATCACTACTGTCTTCCAGGTAGTTAATAGCTCGGACTACCACCTTAATATCTTGGCGGACAAAGATAATTGATTTTATATAGCCTATTTCATCGACAATATTTTCGTTTTTCGGAACACTTTCGATGACCCAGCATGGCTCTCCGTAGACTGTAACTTGTGGTTGTTTCATGTAAAAAGAATAGTTGTAATCCTTCAGTCGTCGTTTGGTGAGATCGGCATAGCTGAAATCCGATCCCATAAAGCTGCCGCTTTTATCATTGGAGGCAATTCTCTTCACTTTTTTGAGAGCAGGCAGGTAGAGCCATTGATCATCATCTTTACCCTCTGCATCATAATCGTAGGAGAGAAAGCCAGTTCCCTTTACCTCTGCCGGTGAAAGAAAGAACATGAGGCTATAACGGTCTTCTTTCTGGTCTATGCCAAAAGATCTGAGCGTGCGAATTCTTTGGTTGCTGTTTCTGTCAATAAGCAGCATTTGCATGTCCGCAACTGACCTGTCACCATCATCACGATTATCTACCATCTCCATAATTTCCTGGGCGCTAGGATTTTGTGAATATGCATAATGGGCTGGCAAGCAGAAGAGTATACATAGCAAGAGTAGTCGGAACTTAGGCATTGTTATGGATTTGCTATTCTGTTGGAGGTTATTATTATCGGATTTCTTATAGAATATTGTTTTCATGTCAGGTTCCCTCCATCGGTTTGTTTTCTTCCATAGGCAATACTTAATAATGCCGGGACCAGAAAAAAATCGGCAATAAGTGCAAAGATAATAGCTGCACCGCTTATTATTCCAAAACGAACATTATTAGCCAATGCACCAACAGTGTAGATAAAAAAACCACCACAGAGCACCATGCTTGTAATAAATAGAGCCCGGCCGGTGGTGATAAGTGTCTCACGAACCGCTTGTTCGACATCAGCCGATGTTTCAAAGGCACGCCGGAAATGGTGGAGAAAATGGATGGTGTCATCAACCACGATTCCTAAAACAAGACTGCCCACAAGCATTGTGCTTAGATCCAAGTTTATATTATTCATCCCCATCAATCCAAGTATGCAGATAATCGGAGTCACATTTGCTGCCATACTCATCACTCCTATACGGATACGTCCTACCATGACAATCATCAGGAGAGTGATAAGCACAATGGCAATGGTATAACTTTTGGCCAGAGTCGTTACAGCGTTAGTCACTATCTCTGAAAAGAGTTGAATCTTGCCAGTTAACACTACTGAACTGTTAGGAAATTGTTGGGTCAAGTATTCCTGAATTGTACTTGTGTAATTAGCATAAAGAATAGCGTCTTCAAAAGGTGCCATGATAGATAATCGCGCCGTACGGTAGCTGCTATCGGTAAAATCTTCCAAGTCATCACTACCACTTGACTCAAAGAGGATAAGCTCCTGGGCAACGAGTTCCTGATTTTGAGGTATGGTGTAAGCGCTTTCTTGGTCAGCATTTAAGGCTCGATTGGTTTCTTTGAGGACATCAGGAAGCGCCCAGACTTTGCCTGCCTGTATACCTGACACTTTTAGTTCACTGATTGTAGCAATAGCCTGATCAAGGCGGTGTAAATAATCAGGATTGTGAAAACCGTTTTCCTGACCGGAGTCAATTAACGCCTCAAGCATTACCGAGCCACCGTTTACCGAATCAAGGAAGTTCGTTGCTATTCTGATGGGTGAATTCTCGGGAAACCAGGTAGAGATGTTGTGAGAAAAACGTACGGTTAGTGCGCTGTAAAGGGCTATGGTTATGATAAATCCAAAAATCATAGTCACTACAAGAGAGTGTCGGGTTGTTATCTTGGCGATCCAATGGAACATTGAATCAACCAATGAGTTGACCTTTTCAGTAGGAACTATTTGTTGCTTTACCGGGAAAATTGCTATGAATACAGGTAGTAGTACCATGGTGTAAATGAACGCTAAAAGAACTCCTGCTGGCCCCACATAGCCTAGTTGAGCAACAGTAGCCATATCGGCCCAGGCAAAAGATAAAAGTCCACAGGCTGTGGTTATACTGGTCATGAGTACTGGCAACCCTGCAAAACCAACAGCATCAATTATTGCTTGCTTCTTATCGCCACAGCGATTGTAATTGCGATAGAAAATAGTGAGAATATGGACAGTGTCTGCTATGCCAACAATAAGGAGAAAGGAGGGGAGTATTTGACTAACCAGGGTAACGGGGATGCCGGTTAAGGCCATGAAGCCAAAGGTACCGAACAGGGAAAGAATCACAATCAGCAGCGGATAAACAACTCCGGAAACCCTCCTGTAGAGAAGAGTTAGAAAAAATATTATCAGCAGAAGGGAAAGGGGCATTATTATGGACAAGTCATGTTCAATCCCTGTTTGCAGAGCAGCAACCACTGCCGGAGTTCCGGTGAAATATATTTTAAGGTCAGAACTTTGGTATTTGGTGATAACCTCTTCTATGGCTTTAGTTATTTCCATGCTTTCCAGATTGCTCAAATACCGATCAGCATCATTTTCAAGGGGAACCTCTTCCTGATCAAATCCTTCCAGGAGGTTATCACTCTGCGGTTCTTTTATGGCTAGTGGTTTGATGATGATCGAAACCGTTGTTCTGTCACGGGATATAAGAAAATTTTCATAAAGAGGGAAGTGGTCAATTAGTTTTTTGATTCTAATTACTTCTTTATTGGTTTGAGGGGGAACCTTTAAGAGATCTTCAACATAGAGGGTGTCTTCTTCACCACGGACAATTCTTCCATTGACCAGGCTGGTAATATCGTCAATATACGGCACGGACTCTTTGAGTTCATGATGCAGTTTGTAAAGAGTATTAAGAAATTCTTTATCAATTCCTTGTTGGTGTTGAAGAGCGATTATAAAGATTTCATCCTGGCCGAATCTTTCCTTGAAATCATTATAGGCCACAAGGGTGGGGTCATCTTCATGGAAAAATCCTTCATCACGGGTATCAATTTCTAGTTTGCCAAGTTGGCTGGCAAGGCTGAGTGTAAAGAGGAGTATCATTGCTAATGCGATATATTTATTTGTATAAATAAACGCTGTGAAATTCATGAAAAAGGTTTCACATTTTTTGTGGAAATTTATTTTCATTGTTCCTCTCCTTGTTTTTAAATTCCAGCAAGATGTAAGTTAAGTATCTTGGAAAGTGTGTCCACTGCTTCGGCCACCCTGAAATTTGGATTTCTCAAAAAATTTCGCAGTACGCCGAGGTAAAGGTAAAAAAGCGAAGAAGCAGCCAGATGTGAATCAATATCTGACCGAAAATTACCCATTTTCTTTTCCTGATTAATTAGCGTAACGATAAATTGGATAAAATTTTCATCTAGTTGCGCAAGGGAAGGACTTTCTTGAATAGGTTCAAAAAACGTATCACGAATCAATACTCGGTAGAGCTCACGGTTTTTGTCATAGAATGGCAGTATAATAGACACGATGTGCATGAGAACGGCCTGAAGCCCTTGGTCGGAAGGTAAACTTGCGAGAGCTTTTCCCAGAGTTTTTTCAATTTCCTCATAAAGAGCCACTTCAAGTAGTGCTGTTTTGTTTTTAAAATGCACAATTATGGAGGCAGGAGAAACACCGGCTTCCTTGGCGATGTCTCGCACCGAGCATTTATCTGGCCCCTTTTCCCAAAATAAACTGCGTGCGGAATTTAATATTAATTCCCTGGTTTCAGCCTTTGAATCATCTCTCCGGGTCATAAGATCCATCCATGTGTTGAACTGGTTTATTTATTAAACATGTTTAATGAAAAAGTAGGCTCTGTTTATATAATTGTCAATCTAAATTTAATCTCAGGAGCGCAGTTGGGGTTGAGTAAGTTGAATAAGTTATAAAAATATTATATGTTATTAGAGGGCTTTCTTTAAATTTTAAATATGCATTCCTAGCTGTCTCTGAGTCGGAAAACTCAGAATTGCGAACCTTTTGAGCGTTAAGGTAAAAGTGTTTTACTTTCAGGTAACTGTTTGGTGGTCGTTATGGTAACAGCTTTTGTTTGCAGGGATTTTGACAGGTACTATTCCAAATGGTCCTGTTGTTTAAGGTCGATAGTTTAAGAAACCAATGACCGGAGGCGATATCCGGTTGCAAATGAACCCTGTTTTTCCTCGTACACCAGAATTATTCCCCTTCCGACTGGCCTGAAACGAGTCTTTATCCCTCCCCCATCACTTAGCCTGAATGGCACTCTTTGTGCATATGTCCCATCATCTATCCGCAATTGTTTACGAGGTAATAAGCACTATAGTGAATGGTTTCGAGCGAACAACTGAAAGTGCTTAACTCTATTAATCACTATGGTTGTAGTTGTTGTTGCCAAAACTACCTTTGTAAACAATGCCTTTGGCAAGGGGTATGGCAAGCGGTAGAGCTATCTTGGGCATGATTGTAAAACAATAACAGTTAGCGAAGTCGTCAGCGGGTTGAAACTGAGGCCAGTTTGTTCTTACTTAGCCCTAACTCCGCACTACCGGGCGCTCAGGCAGAAAGCGCTATTATATCAGAGAATTCTTACCGTCTTATGAAATACCTACTTATAATAGCATTTATTTTGTTACCGCTGCCGCTCCATGGGGCAGTGTTTTCGGTAACCACAGTTACACAGTTGGAGGCAGCTCTGGTAACTGCGGCGGGGAATGGGGAAGATGATACCATTGGTGTCGCCGCCGGGACCTATTATTTGACCTCTGCGCTCTCGTATGATTCCCACGAAGATAATGGCATAACTATTCAGGGAGTTGGTGGGGACGCCGTCCTTGACGGGGGCGGAAGAAGGGTTCTTTTTATGCGGACCTACTCCACAAATGCACCCATATCGCTCCGGCAGCTTGTCTTAACCAATGGCTATGTGCCGGAAGGGGATAATGGAGCCGGGCTTTTTATCAATATCTCATCCGCCGATCTTCTCATTGAACATTGTCAAATTACTAATAATTTCGCCGGAGCCTTTTATTTTACTAATCATGGCGGAGGGGCCTACCTCACAGCCGGAGTTGGTGCCAATGTTGTAATCCGTAATACGGTTATTGCTGGTAATGTTGCCAAGGGGCTTGGCGGCGGGTTGTATCTCAATTTAACCGACGGTACGCTGACCTTCGTGAATAATACCGTGGTAAACAATGAAAATAAAACCAGCGTGGTGGAAGGGGGTGGCGGTATATATTTGCGACTCTATTTTGATACCGTAACCGCTTATATCTACAATAATATATTGTGGGGCAACACCTACGCCTATGGGGGTGGTGACCTCTATATCGAAAATAACGGGGATAATAATGGTGGACCAGCCACCGTGACCGTGAATAACAATGATTATAATCAGCTGGATTGGAATGTGGATGCCAATATCACCTTTTCTGGGAATTTGAGCCAAGATCCTCAATTAACCTCTGATTTTCATTTACCTTCCAGCTCTCCTTGCATTGATGTTGGAGATGCGGGGGCACCTGGACTCAGTGCTCAGGACTTTGAGGGTGACCCCCGTGCGTCAGACGGTAATTGTGATGGGAGCTCGATTCCCGATATGGGTGCTGATGAATATTATATGCCTCCAACGCTTACAACCGCTGTAATAACCGGTATCACCTCAACCACGGCCTCGGGCGGTGGTAATGTGGTCGCGGAAGGTGGACATCCGGTGACCACAAGGGGGGTGTGCTGGTCCCTCACTGCGGCACCGTCTCTTGCCGATACTTGCACATCTGATGGAGCGGGGACTGGTTCATTTATCAGCTCTCTGACTGGATTAACCAGTTATAATACCTACTATGTTCGGTCTTATGGGACCAGTTGTGAGGGAACCGGTTATGGCGAACAGCGCAGTTTTACAGCTACCGATTATCCTACCGTAACCACATCTTATATTACCAATATTGATTTGACAACGGCAACTGGCGGCGGGAATGTGATCGGAGCAGGTGATTCCTCAGTCACGGCAAGAGGGATCTGTTGGAGTATTTCTAACCAACCATCCTTGGGAGACACCTGTACCAACGATGGGGCGGGGACGGGTTCCTTTGTGAGTTCGCTCACCGGCCTCAGCGAGTATACAACCTATTATGTCCGGGCCTATGCTACCAACGCCAAAGGCACCGCCTATGGGCAGGAAGTGTCTTTTTACGCTAAGAATAAATTCCCCTGGTCCTTGATTATCCCGGTTGTTATTAACGGCCGCAGTGATTGAGTTGGGCTAAGCTCCTCACTTTTTAGAAGAGTGGGTCGTGCGATAGCTGGCATATAGTAAAATTATAATGAGATATATATGCACCTACTCGAATACAGCTCAAAGTTATTAGGCTACGTAGGGGCGATCCTTGTGATCGCCCTCTTAATAGCTCAGAACCAATAACCCAGACAACTATATAAAATATATTATATTGATTCGGAAATCGGCCAGCAGATAAGCATCCCACGAAGAGGGCGATCACAAGGATCAGCCCCTACGCATGCTGGCAGGCTTCCCTGAATCCGTAGCTGTGAGGATGATAATTGTTTTCGATTAGATTGTTGTTGTAAACTAAAGGATTGGTAATCCTGGGTGATTTTGGTTTGATCGATGTTTTCAGATTTCTTGATTTTCCCATTAATTTGCTCCGGTTGGAAAAACAGGGATCTGCCAAAGAGGTCAATGTAGTTGATTTGTGCTGTGGCTTTGAAATATAGCTGGTTTCCCCCCCATTCTGTCCTCCCCCCGTCAATGGGAAGGGACGTAGGGAGCCAGTTTCGAGTTATCAAAATTCAATAAGTTAACAACGGGATTCCCGGACACCATACTTAATTATTGAGTGTAGAACATATAATTAAGCATGGTCTCTCTCTTCGGAATCACCGTCACCGTTCCACGTTGACAGTTCTGATGGTTCCAGGTAGCATATGTTAAATAATTATCATTAACTACAGTGGAGAACCTGTTCCGTCTTCTATTAGTTTAGTAATCGTGGTGGTACCAGTGGAGTAAAACATGTGCAGGATAAATCCCAAAGTCGATTTTGCCTTTAAAAAGCTCTTTGGTAGCGAAGAGAATAAAGATTTGCTCAT
>JAOTSI010000182.1 GCA_029865005.1 Desulfobulbaceae bacterium | reverse complement strand
AGCATATGCTCCGGTTACCCCTCATCCGGAGAACACGGCGTGCTACCAATGTCATGTCCCTAAAAATACAGATGAACTCTTCCGTGAAATTAACTGGCAATCAATCAGGACGCCCCCAATAGGCAGACCCTCGCTGGGAGGATCGCCTCCTCCCATTCCGCATAGTCTGCAGCTACGGGAAGACTGTATCGCTTGTCATACGGGACCGGCAGCAGTGGCCGAAATACGGGTGGAGCATGGTTCGCGCGGTAATTGCCGTCAATGCCATGTTCCCATGGTGGCCACTGAACCTGCTCAAGAGTTTAGCAGAAGCAAATAACTTTTACAGAGAACAGGTATGAAAGAAATAATACATGGTTCCATCCTGCGCTCTCTTGTATTGGGAGCTGTTCTCCTTACAAGTCACCTCGCTCTGGCCAGTGACAAATCGGTTCTTGATCGCATCAAGGCTGCCAATGAGCCCTTTGACACGATGAAAATCGATTCAACCCACCCTCTATCGATGAAAACGGTTCGCTCTAACGATTCCTATCAGGGCGGCACATTCAAAGTGCTTACCCGTAAGGATAGTATAGAGCGATTCCGCTGTAGCGGGTGCCATAAGGATAAAAAGGTGCAAGTACGCGACGGTGTCTCCTTTACCCATGGAGATATCGTCATAAATCATGGTTCTGAAGGTACCAGTTTATCGTGCTCGGACTGCCATAATGAAAAAGAGCGAGACTTTTTGGTGGGCAAAAAAGGTCAAAAAATAGACTTTGACCATAGTTATCAACTTTGTGGCAAATGTCATTTCAGACAGAAAAGTGATTGGGTGGGAGGAGCACACGGAAAACGAGTCAAATACTGGGCCGGAGAGCGTGTTGTCTACAACTGTGCAACATGTCATAACCCACACTCTCCCCGCTTTAAGAAAAGAATGCCGGCTACGTTCTCACGGCCGCTTGATGAATAGGGGTGCACAATGAATTCCCCCAAAAAAAAAGAAGGTCAGATGAAAAAGAAAGACATGCCAGATACCCAATGCAGTCGTCGGTCTTTTCTCAAGACAACATCAATTGCGGCCGCCGCCGGAAGTGCATCCCTGGTAACAGGTTGTATTCCTGGCAAGAACTCAGGTTCTAGCGAGGAGTTCAAGCTGAAATGGGAAGAGTACTTCAAAGAGCATTACCGGTTGATGACTCAGGAAGAAAAAGATGCGACTATTTCACGACTGGTGCGGCTGGCAAAATTACAACGCGGACTGGATCTGCAAATGTCCAGCCGACCCGCCCGTGAACAAGTTTTATATGGTTATGCCTTTAATATCTCGCGATGCGAAGGGTATATGGATTGCGTCAAGGCCTGCGTTAAGGAAAACAACCTGGATCGCAAATCAAAAACCCAATACATCAGAATATTTGAAATGGAACCTGGTCAATTGGACCCCAGCACCGGCGATGCAAAATATTTTCACGAGGTTCCCGTTGATAATAAGTTCTACATGGGGGTTCAATGTTTCCAATGCGAAAATGCCCCTTGTGTAAAGGCATGCCCCACCAAGGCTACCTGGCGCGAACCTGACGGCATTGTGGTTGTTGATTATGACTGGTGTATCGGTTGCCGATACTGTATGGCTGCTTGCCCCTATTGGGGACGACGCTTTAACTGGGGCAAACCTGAAATCCCTGATGAAGAGGTAACCACCAAACAGCATTACCTCGGCAACCGGATCAGACCCATGGGTAAAGTGGAGAAATGTACATTCTGTGTTCAGCGAACCCGGGAAGGTAAGTTACCGGCCTGCGCCGAAGCATGCCCCACCGGATCAAGGGTTTTTGGTAACCTTTTAGATCCAGATAGTGAAATTAGATACGTTTTAAAACATAAAAAGGTCTTCAGAATGAAAGAAGAATTGGGGACCGACCCTAAATTCTGGTATTTTATCGACTGACCAAAAGAGGGCCGATATGAGCACAACATCCCAAAAAGGATTCCTTTCATTTCTGTACGATTGTTTTCGCTGGAATATGCAAGGTAGCCTGTCGTTCCAGATTTTTCGCTTATTACTTTTTGCCGCCATGGCATTTGGTATATATGCCTATTCCTACCAGGCTAGATCAGGACTGGAAGTAACCGGCATGTCAAACATTGTCAGCTGGGGATTTTATATTTCCAACTTTACTTTTCTAGTTGGTGTCGCAGCGGCAGCGGTAATGCTTATTCTCCCCGCCTATATGTTCCATGATCCAGATTTTCATCGGGTGGTTATCATTGGTGAAGGTGTGGCAGTTGGCGCACTTGTGATGTGTCTTTCTTTTATTACCGTTGACCTGGGAGGACCGCTACAAGCATGGCACTTAATTCCCGGGATCGGCCAGTTCAATTTTCCAACATCCATTTTGGCCTGGGACGTACTCGTTTTAAATGGCTACCTGCTCTTAAATGCACTTGTACCAATGTATATTCTCTATTGCCATTATAAGGGACAAAAGGCCGATGAACGAAAATACAGGCCTTTTGTTTTCCTCTCAATCTTCTGGGCTTTCTCTATTCATATGGTTACCGCATTTCTCTATCAAGGATTACCGGCCCGACCATTTTGGAACAACCCTTTGATGGGTCCTCGCTTTCTGGCCTCCGCCTTTGCGGCAGGTCCCTCTTTGATCATTTTAGTGCTTGCGGTGGTCCATAACTTCACCAACTATAAGCTTGATAAAAAAGTATTTCACAAGCTACGATTAATTATTGTTATATCAGCAATTATTAACCTGATCATGCTGTTTTCCGAGATATTTAAAGAATTCTATTTTCCAACCCATCACTCCATCGCCGCGACCTATCTCTTTTTCGGTCTTGAAGGACATGATGCCCTGGTTCCCTGGATATGGACCTCCATTAGTGGCAACATAATAGCTACCCTTATTTTGGCCTTTAATCCCGGCGACAATAATCCGAAAGTATTATTACCGGCCTGTTTTCTTCTATTTATTGCCATATGGATGGAAAAAGGCATCGGCCTCATTGTGCCAGGCTTAATCCCCTCTCCCATGGGAGAAGTAGTCGACTATTTGCCGACCTGGGTGGAGCTGGGGGTTACCTTGGGTATATTTGCCCTTGGCATTACGGTGGTGACTTGGCTTATTCATCCAGCCTTGATACTAGAAGAACGTTATGAGAAGATGCGGGCTTCGAAAATGGATTAAAAACTATAGTTATCGTTCACCAAACTTACCTACAAAAACACCTACAAGTCCAATTTGGATAACCATTACGAAGTACAATAAATATATAACAGGCCGGTGAATCATATATTCCTATGCGAATCCGGCCTGATCACAAGCAGCTGTGGTAATAATAAAAGCTTATTGATTATTCAGCCACTCTCTCTCCTCCTCTCTTTCCCAATAAATACCTTGTCAATTCGCTAATATTTAGTATCATATTTTGATAATCGTATTATTAGCTTTATAAGCTTACCATCTGTTATCATATACATAATATAGGCTTTTTGTTCCGACGTATCAGTTTTCTTTTTATCCCGTTCATGATCGTCATAACAACATAATGATCAAACAAACTAAAATATCATGGGCTATATCCAAAGATACTTCATGTGCCTTAAAGGCCGTTGCTATCATTTTGGTGCTCATTGGACATCTCGCTCCACCCTTTCTCCCTATATCTGAATTCTATATACCGGCCAAAAAAATTATCAGCCAAGTTGGGCTAAATATTTTCATGTTTATATCTGGCTACGGTATCTATAAGGTTTACCTTTCCGGCGGATACAGTCCTCGTCATTTTTTAGTAAGACGGTTTCTTAAAACCTGGCCTCTCTACAGTATATCGATTGGTATGTATTATATTTTTCAGGTTTTTATATTTAATAATGATATTTCACCTGCCTCTTTAGCTTCACATTTGTTGGGTATCCATGTATATTTTGGATATGAAAATGATATCATGCCAATTTTTCATTTTATATCTGCTATTACGACCTTATACTTTCTCACTTCACTCTCTTTATTTATTAAGAAAAAAGAATACCGTGTCATACTGTTAGGTCTGCTTATTATTTTTCAATCCCTGTTATTTCTCATAACCACAAGCAATATTTTTTTTATAGATTATTACGCCACGTTTCTCATTGGCGTGATTTGGGCACTATATTGTAGCCAAAAAAAGTTTGCTCCCCGTATTTTACTTCTCTGTGTTTATCTATTTCTTTTACCAACCGATTCCTATAAAATGATTATATTTTTGACCACTACTATATCACTTCCCTTTCTGATTAAATTATGTCATTCCATACTTCTTGTTCAAAACCTTCTGAGAAGGGCAACCTTGTGGACCGGAAGTTCTTCCTACTTAATCTATCTGGGACACAACTATTTTTTTTGGAAATGGTCAGAACTAATACAGATGTTTAACTCAAAGATAACAGTTGGTGCGATTACCCTTATTTTAACCACGGTCTGGATGTTTATTCTATTTGATACCGAGAGGCGATTTAGTGAGGCACGTCAAATACTATTTTTTAACCTTACCAGTCGTCCATAACGAAATCAAAAACCGTATCTGGTCACAGGGCTCATAACTAGCTTATTTAATAGAGTGCGAGTTTGTAAGTAATCACAGGTATCTCAGGTTTATGCAGTTGCTGCTGCTTGCTATAGCCCTTTCTATGCGAGTAGTGGTAACCGCATGAAGATGAGGTGCCTGTGATCACTTACCAAAAAACCATCACCTTTCCCATCCAATCTCCTACTTCTAAAGACATTATCATGATTAGTATCATCAAGTATCTTACCTTAGGTTTTCGCGATCTCTTTGACAAACGTGTCGTACTGGTTGCAATTTTTCCTTTTATTCTAACATTTTTTCTTTTTGCCGCAGAAATAGTATGGGCACTTTATCAGATTTTACCATGGCTCGATGAGCTATTAAAAAATGCAATGAGCGTCAACCCTAATTCCACAGGTTGGCTAAATACCATGTTTAGCTGGATGAACCAGGATCTAGTGTACAGAATTGCTGAGGTGTTAATGGGAATCGCCTTATTTAGTTTTCTGATGATTCTTAATGTGTTTTTGGCTATTTTGCTCATAGGTGTTTTTTTCACCGAACAACTAATTGAGAAGGTAAATAATACTCATTACCGTATACAGCTTGAACCATTCGCCGATTGGCCCGAAATCATCTCCTTTTCCCTCAAGGCCCTGGCAAAGTTTCTTCTTGTTTTTATTTTACTCTCTCCACTCTATTTCTTTCCGATTATAAATGTATTAGCTCTGGCCATCCCATCATTTTTCTATTTGAAAAAGACTGTGGTATTTGATGTCGCATCTCAATCCACAACCAGGGAAAATTATCAAAGAATATTGACCGAAAATCGCCTTTTTCTCTTTTTATTAACCGTTCCTTTATATTTATTGCTCTACATTCCCATAATTAATATCTTCTCGTATATATACGCATTTTTAGTGATGACGCATTTCTTTTTAGATCGTTTATCAACTATGGAAAAATCGGTTCAGCAATTAAATACCGGTAAGAAACATATAGAAATATCAGAAGCGAATTAAAAAAGAAGGCAATAGAGAGGGAGGACGGTAACCTATGGACAAACACTCACAGGTGTTAATATTGTTGACTTAAGCCTTGCAAGGGCTACTCTTGGTTTTGCCGGGCGGCCATAGGGGGCCGCCCCATAGCCGTCAGGCTAATTTGGATAAAGCATGGTATTTTATTGTAAAATAAACTTGTAGCCTATCTCGGACTGTAGGGGCACCCCCTTGTGGGTGCCCGCCTTAATTACTTTAAATTACAAACATTTATTTATTATTAACAGTAAGTATAAAAATAATAATTTTCTATTCTTTCAATTAGCTGTAGGGGCACCCACAAGGGGTGCCCCTACAGCTTCTGGATAGATTTGACGTTTCGTAACATTAGGAGCTTTTGTTTAAGTCAATGACGTTACAATGGGAAAAACGCAATTAGTATCAAATATCTACAGCCTTGCTAAGTGTTTGTACTGCTAGTTATAGACCCTGTGATCAGTTACCAAACTAGAGAGCTAAGACTGGAAATGAAAAAAATGAATTTTAAAAACGTGGGGAGATAAGACGCAAGGAAGAGTCGAAATGGTTATTAATCAAAAAAACCGCTTCGTTGCCCGATAAAGCAGAGGATAAGACCTCCAATCATGGCAAGCAGACCCATTATGCGTAATTTTTCAGGATCAGTGACACTTAACTGCTTGAGCCATCGCTGCATTGCTTGCGGAGAAGCAACGTAAGGTATGCCTTCGATGACCAATACCAGGCCTATAAGAGTAATAAGCAATTTCATAAGTCCGATATTTAACAAAAATCATATTTAATGGCAAGAGACTAAATAGAAGATTGACAATAGTCATTAAAAAGTATAATTTTTTTTCTTTTATAATCGGGTATCATTCCCGTTAATCAACTAGTCGCCTACCTGGCAAATACCCATGGTAGTTCTATTATAAATTCAAATTTAACTCATAGAAAGATAATATTCATGAGCCAATCATCTAAATCACGATATAGTGAAGCCGGTGTCGATATCGACAAGGGAAATGCTTTTGTTTCAGCTATAAAAGGCATGGTTAAGGAAACCCACGGACGGGGTGTTTTAAGCGACATCGGCGGCTACTCCGGGCTATTCTCCATCGGCAATAACGATTTAAAAGATCCGGTGCTGGTATCCTCAACCGACGGTGTGGGAACCAAGCTAAACATTGCCAAGATGTGCAATCGTCATGATACGATAGGTATCGATCTCGTCGCCATGTGCGCCAACGATGTTATTGTATGTGGGGCCAAACCTCTTTTCTTTCTTGACTACTTCTCCATGGGCAAACTTGAGTTGGAAGTCGCCACAGAAGTGGTTAAAGGAATCGCCAAAGGATGCAAATATTCCAAATGCGCCCTCATCGGTGGCGAGACCGCCGAAATGCCCGGTCTTTATCTAACAGGCGACTATGACCTAGCTGGCTTCGTAGTCGGCATTGCCGACCGAAATGATATTATCGACGGTAGTGAAATCGGAGTCGGTAACAAAATCATAGGACTAGCATCTTCTGGTATTCATTCCAATGGTTACTCGCTGGTCAGAAAAATTTTCTTTGAAGAACTTAACCATTCCGTTGATGATGTTATCGAAGAACTTGGTTGCACTGTGGGTGAAGAATTACTACGCCCCACCAGGATCTATGTCGACTCCATCCTCAAGGTATTACGTAACTACAAACTCAATGGACTTGTGCACAATACAGGGGGCGGCTTTATCGACAACGTACCCCGTATCTTACCAAAGGGATGCCAAGCGATAATTAACCCTGATAGCTGGGAAGCACCGCCAGTATTTTCCTATCTTCAGGAAAAAGGTAATGTTTCCGAGGAAGAAATGTTCCGAACCTTTAACATGGGCATCGGCATGATGGTCATTGTAGATGAAAACATCGCCGAAGATGTTGTTCATCAGTTCAACGCACTTGGCGAGAACCCGCAAATAATTGGGGAGATTGCCCAAATCAGTGAAGAAGCAAACGAAGAAGACCGTGTTGTTATAAAGGGAATCACCGATTAGTAACAGCTGAATATATATCTTCCGAAAACAAAAATGGCGATCAACGGTTAAGCTAACCGATGATCGCCATTTTTTATTACCACAAAGTTCTAAAAGTTAACCACCACAGTCCGCAGCACCGCCTTTGAGCTTATAGAGAGCATGCTTCAAAACAGGCAACACCACTTCAAGATTTTCCCTGGCAGCCTTTTGACTACCCGGCAGATTAACAATGAGACTCCTGCCCCTGATCCCAACCACCCCCCTTGATAACATCCCGTTAGGAGTTATCCGCATGCTTGCCTGCCGCATGGCCTCAGCCATACCCGGCACTTCTTTGTCAAGCACCTCTATGGTTGCTTCCGGCGTTACATCCCTAGGAGAGAGTCCGGTACCGCCAGTGGTAATTATCAGGTCAAGAGATAACTCATCAGCCCAAGAGGTCAAAGTGGACACAATTTCTTCTTTTTCATCGGCAATAACAGTATAGGCAACCGATTTGTATCCTTGGTCACCTAAAATCGCCATCAATGTTTTGCCGCTGGTATCTTCGCGTTCACCCCGTGAACCTTTATCACTGAGCGTTAAAACCCCAAAGGTATAATGTTCATCTTGCTGTGCACTCATATCCAAAACACTTACCACATCAGGGGCTATCAAATCAGCTAGTTAAAACCATGTGCCCAACCCCCTTTACCCTTTTGCACCTGAGTAGTCGGAAATGATTTTTTCCGCCACATGCTTGGGCACCTCTTGATAATGGGAGAAATAGACCATAAACGTTCCACGTCCACCGGTCATAGAGGTCAAATCAAGAGCGTAAAGTAAAACTTCTGACTGGGGGACTTGGGCTT
>JAOTSI010000047.1 GCA_029865005.1 Desulfobulbaceae bacterium | reverse complement strand
TTTTTTCGTTAATATACTTTTTAAGTTCGACGATAGCTTCTGGGCCGCGAACAAAGGACAATGCTATAAAATCCACCCCATTCTCGATCCCAAAATCGATATCCCGCCAATCTCCCTCGGTAATCGAGGGCAAATCAGCACTCTTACCTCGTATATTTATATGACGGCGTGAAGTGAGCAGACCACCGTCAAGACATTTGCACACCACATCGGTTTCACATTTATCCTCAACCAAAAAACTGAGCATACCACCATCCACCAAAACGATATCCCCGATTTCCACTTCGTTTACGAAACCATCATGTCTAACCTCCACACTATTGGGTTCAAGAACAGGTCGATGTTTTATGGTCATGGTCAGGATATCGCCTTTTTTCAAGACCATATCTCGCGGTAAATCACCGGTACGGACTTCCGGCCCCTTGGTATCCAGCAGTATAGCGATGTTAACTTCCAATTTTTTATTAATGGTGCGAATGTGGCGAATTACATCGTAATGCCAATCATAGGAACCGTGGGACATGTTAAGCCTAGCAACATTCATCCCCTTATCCGCCAATTGTTTCAATACATCAAAATCAACGCTCGCAGGCCCAATGGTGCAAATGATCTTTGTTTTACGCATGGATTTCCCAAGAAATAAAAGGTTAATATATTTTACAGGATCGCTAATTTTTACCGCTCTTGTCAAGGAATATGCAAACTATTAATCAAACCCTTTGACCTAAAGCAATTCTCATTATAACAATTAATATTTATCTATAGAAAACCGCATGAAGATGAGGTGCCTGTGACCACTTTCAAATGAGCACTGCATTAAAGTTGGTTATGAACCCTGTGACCAGGTACCAAATAATGTTTTGTAAAACACTAACCAATTGTAAGTTCATCTACTCTTGCACCATATAGAATGCACAGAAACAAATTAAAGCGCAAGAATAGATTACTTTTACATAACTAATCGGAGTTATTATTCTCCGCCAGTACAAAAGCAAAATAATACGGTATCGTTAATGAACAACAAAATATCTGGAAAGAGCGCTCCAAAAAGTGTAAATGTCATACACTGTTTCTAGATTTTCAATCCTAAATCTGTCACTAATTAAATACCGTTATAATTACGGCACGCAAGCCGCTAACTATTCCCATCTTATCACCAGTAAATAGATAAAAACGCCCATGAGTTCAGATTTCGTTCATCTTCATGTTCACACCCAGTACTCCATGCTCGACGGGGCCATTCGGCTTGCCGATCTGATTAAAAAGTCCCAAGAGTTTGGGATGGACAGTGTTGCCATTACCGACCACGGAGCGATGTACGGAGCACTTGAATTTTATGAAAAGGCTGGGAAGGCTGGGATCAAACCCATTGTGGGCTGCGAATTTTATGTGGCTGAAAAAAGCCGATTGCAAAAAGACGCCAATGCCGGGGAAAACTTTCACCTGGTGGTGCTAGCCCAAAATGAAGCCGGTTACAAGAATCTGATGCGACTTGCCTCCATCGCTCAGACGGAGGGTTTTTATTACAAACCGCGCATTGACCGCGAAGTTCTGTATCAACACCAGGAAGGACTCATTGCCCTCACCGCCTGTTTACATGGGGAGCTAGCCTGGCGTTTAAATCATAACGACCCGGATGGAGCGCGAGAACGGGCCATTGAAATGCAAAATGTATTTGGCGACCGGCTCTATTTAGAGCTTCAGGAAAACGGCATGCCGGAGCAGAAAATTGCCAATGACGGCTTGATGCAGTTGGGACGAGACCTTGGAATTAAGGTGGTAGCCACCAATGATTGCCATTACCTCAACCGTGAAGAATCCTATGCCCATGAGGTTCTTCTCTGTATCCAGACCGGTCGTACCATTAATGATCCCAAACGGTTTCGTTTCTCCACCAATGAACTTTATTTCAAATCGCCCAATGAAATGGCCCGCAGCTTCAGCTACTGCCCAGAGGCATTGGCCAATACCCTGGAAGTGGCTGAGCGCTGTAATCTTGAGCTAAAATTTGGGGCCCATCACTTCCCTATCTTCCCATTACCAAAAGAAGAGAGTCTGGAAACCCTGTTTGACAAACAGTGTTGGGATGGTTTGGAAGAACGATTAAGTGACCTACGTGAACTGAGTGAGGTAAGCCCTGAGCTAGAAAAAAAATACCGTGACCGTCTCACCATGGAGATCGGAATCATTCAAGAGATGGGGTTTTCCGGATATTTCCTCATAGTAGCCGACTTTATAAACTGGGCCAAGGATCATGACATCCCGGTAGGGCCGGGTCGTGGTTCTGGAGCAGGTAGTCTCGCGGCTTACTGTATGCTGATTACCGATATTGATCCCATACCCTATGGGCTAATATTTGAACGTTTTCTTAATGTGGAACGGATGTCCATGCCTGACTTTGACGTGGATTTCTGTAAGGATCGCCGCGACGAGGTCATAGCTTACGTACGCGAACATTACGGCGGTAGCAAGCATGTGGCCCAGATCGTGGCATACGGATCCATGAAAGCGCGCGCCGCGCTGCGTGACGTGGGTCGCGTCCTCGAAATCCCCCTGCCCCAAGTGGACAAGATTGCCAAGTTGATCCCCGATGAGATGAAAATCACCATCGACAAGGCCATCGATAAAGAACCGCGTTTGCGCGATGCCATGAAACAAGATGACCTGCGCGAACTACTCACTGTTGGTCGCACCCTGGAGGGACTCTCACGCCACAAAACCATCCATGCTGCCGGTGTTGTCATATCTCCTGGAGAGATGGTGGAATTTCTTCCGGTATGTGTCGGCCCCAATAAGGAGGTGCTGACTCAATACGACATGAAATACACCGAAAAAACCGGATTAATAAAATTCGACTTTCTCGGTCTCAAAACCCTCACGGTGATTGATCGCGCCCTAAAGCTAATCAAACATGATATCGGGGTGAAAGTGGCGATGAATAAAATCCCCATGGACGACCCGAAAACCTATGATTTACTCTGTCGCGGCGACAGTCTTGGCGTCTTCCAGCTGGAGAGCGAAGGAATGCGTGAGCTGCTGATCAAGATGAAACCCGAACAGTTCTCCGACCTCATTGCCCTGGTAGCCCTCTACCGACCGGGACCTCTGGACAGCGGCATGGTGGATACCTTTGTGGAAACCAAACACGGCCGTCAACTACCGGAATATCCCTTACCCCAAATAAAATCCGTGCTGGAGGAGACATACGGAGTTATCGTGTACCAGGAACAGGTTATGAAAATAGCTAACATCCTGGCACTTTACTCACTGGGAGATGCCGATATTCTACGCCGAGCCATGGGTAAAAAAATCCCCGAAGTCATGGAAGAGGAACGGGAAAAATTCATGTCTGGGTGCAAAAAAAATAATGTACCCGCTGACAAGGCTAAGTACATCTTCGATCTGATGGCCAAATTTGCAGGCTACGGCTTTAATAAATCACATAGTGCGGCCTACGCCCTCATTGCTTATCAAACCGCTTACCTCAAGGCCCATTACCCCTCCCAGTTTTTGGCCGCCCTGCTCTCCTGCGACAAGGACAATACCGATAAGGTAGTGCGCTATATCAATGAATGTAAGGCTAATAATATTGAGGTCTTACCTCCTGATCTTAACGAATCATTTCAGGACTTCACGGTTATCAACGACCGAGTCCGCTTCGGGTTGGCTGCGGTACGCAATGTGGGGGGTGCTGCCCTGGAATCCATTATTGCGGAACGAAAAGACAACGGACCTTATAAATCACTGGGGGATTTTTGTGGCCGAATCGATTCCAGCAAAGTAAACCGCAAGGTACTGGAAAGTTTAATTAAGGCCGGGGCATTTGATACTCTGAACGAAAACAGGGCCCAACTCTTCGAAATTATCGAACCATCCCTGGAACGCGCCAAAGCCATGCAGCGCGACAAGTTAAGTGGCCAGATGAATATCTTCAGCCTCACCCCTGGCAACGAAGCCGTTACCAATAACGAAGTTGAATTACCGGATATAGAAGAATGGCAGGAACTAAAAAAACTTGGTTTTGAAAAGGAAACCCTGGGTTTTTTCCTCACCGGCCATCCCTTGGCTGGAGTATTAGAGGAATTAAAGACCATTACTGATACCGACATTGCCGGACTAGCCAATTTTCGCGATGGTCAAGTCGCCAGACTGGGCGGATTAATACCTACCTACAAAGAACACAAATCAAAAAAAGGCGACCGGATGGCCTTTGCGGTCCTAGAGGATATGAGCACCAGCGTGGAAACCGTTATCTTTCCCCGTACCTTTGCTGAATGCTCACACCTTTTGGGCAGCGACGAGCCAGTTGTCATCGTAGGTAAGGTCCAACAAAGCGAACGTGGCCCCAAACTAATTGCCGAAAACGTAAACACCCTGCCCGGAGCCATAGAAAAATACGCCAGTGACGCAATAATAAAAATCAGAGCCAATCACAGCTCCAGACAGCAATTTGAGAGAATAAAAGAACTCCTATACCGCTTTCACGGAAGTTGTCCGGTGAAAATCACCCTCCATTATGATGGCCGAGGTGAAGTAGATATTGAAGTACTCAAAGACCTTCGGATAAAGCCAGGAACGGAATTCTCAAATGAAGTACAAAAAATTCTGGGGTATCAAGGAATTACCATAAACATGAGACAGCCAGAGGTACAGCAATGGAAGAAAAAAAGTTACAACGGTAAGGGACGATAAAAAATGTCTGTGAAATTGAGGTGATAAAAAATAGCTCTTGGCCAGACCAACCAGCTGAGAACAAATTCGTGTGAAAGAGAGAAAACAGGCCTCGTTTTCAGCCGATTACTCATTGATACAACCGATAATCTTCATCTCTACTTTACACTTTGTCCACTTTAAGGAGTCAAAATTCCAAAATTTGTTAAAATTTAATGCACTCCTTATTTTAAAAAACTTACAACTCAAAACCATCAACCAATATCTTCAATATCATATTGCAAAACAATGACGCTGTCACGGGTGGTCCATAGCCGTCAGGCTAAGGGTCAAACCAGCCGATTTTCCACGGTTATTGATACATGATCTCCTCTTGACAGGGGGATGCTACCATAAGTAGCGATTCCACAAGCAGCTCCATAGATCGTTCTTGTTTGCCTCTTGTTTCCAGCTGGGTAGGGTGCATTTAATGCACCGTTTTCGAACCTTATGGATAAACAAAAATGAGTGATAATGGTGCGTACGAAGCGGGCCGGGCTTTTTAATGGTGCGTAAAACGCACCCTACCACCGCTGCTTCAAGAGGGATCTAGGGATAGCAATTGACTAAGATGACAAACTCTATCATTATCACTCAAACAATCATTTCCAGTCAGGCTAAGCCTAAAAATAGTAAATACAAATAAAATATTAATGGATTATCGTAAGCTGCGGGCAGCCACAAGGATCGCCCCTACGTTGGCAAACACTATGAAACCACGACACTGGTATTGGAATTGGACCGTTAATCATTTAACTTTATATTCCAGCATGCAGGAAATTTTCAGCAGGGCCAACCCTTGTGATCGCCCTACTGCTACTATGCAACATAATTATCTATGTTAATTGATTAATCTCCCTAACCTGACGGCTATGACGGGTGGTCCGACAGCGCCCTTGTTCATTTATTTTGACTTTATGTTTTTATTTGTCATTTGACCTAAATTTAAGAAAGGCAATGGAGAAACTGCATTAGGATCAAGAATAATCATATGATTTCCATTTTGCAGTTCCTTTAGGGCATTCATACTCTCTAATTTTAGGTATCCATCTAACGTAACAGATTCAATAATGAGTTTTTTTGACTCTGCTTCCGCCTTTGCTTTTACCAAAACAGCTTGAGCATTAATCCTTTCTGCATCTAACCTGGAATTTGCGGCGATCAACATAACTTCCCGCTTTTTATTAGCCTCAATCAATTCTGCTCTTTTTTCCGCTTCTGCTTGCGCTTCCTTTCTCTCTTGATCTACTTTAAACTTTTTCAGCTCTTCCCTTGCTTTTTCTGCAGATTGTGCCGCTTCCTTTTTCCGAAGTACCGCATCTGTTATTATTTTGGGCAACACAACATCTCTAATCAACAGTTTATCTATTTTTACGCCTTTATCAGTTAAACTTAAAAGACTGGTTAACAATTCTTCTTGAATACGTTGCTGGACAGATTGTTCGTAAAACATTTCTGCAGTTTTAACACTTTTACCTATCTCTCGTATCTGGCTTCTCAAAAGGGGTATCAGATGTACATTGATCACCTCTTTTGGGGTGCCGGTTTCCTTGAGCATGGAAGGGGCTTTTTCTTTAATTAACCTATACTGAATCGATAATTCGAAATTTGTTATCAATTGATCTCTACTGGGGACCCCCATTGATTCCTTGTGAGTTTTCTGCCTTGCGTCAAACAATGTCACATTTAAAAAAGGATTGATCAAATGCATCCCTTCGGAAAATGTAGTTGCTTGAACTTTACCAAATAATGTTCCAACCCCGACATGTCCAGCAGGGATTGTGGTAAAACAGTTTAAAGAAATAATTAATACTATAAAAACACCAATTCCGATAAAAACGGACTTTATCCCGAAATTACGAGCTTTTTTCATAAGATTTTGTTTTTCGATAAGACGATCACTCATCCACTTCTCCTTTGTTCATCTGTCGTACTTTTTGATATCATGCATCCGTGATGCACAACCATGGTACCAGTTTATCTACCCTAAGTGCAAGGTTACCTGAAAGATAATGCTCCACCCCAATATAAATGCCACCCAATGGCGGAAGTAGGTCATTATTCTTTATAGCTTATATTATTGAGTCAACGAGATAGTGTGCCTATTGAGGGTTGTTGAAGTAGTCACGAAGTAATGACGATAATCGAGGTTTTTACTTCTCCTTGGGAAAATTAAGGGTTACCGAACAGCAACAAGAGCAATAAGTACGCATCATGCGCCAGTATCACCAGCTGACCAAGCATCGCCCGGAAAGTTATGCTGCCTCGCCAGGGCACATGGATTGGGACAAGCAGCCAAATCCGTGTCACATTTTTATGGGGGCTGACCTAATCTCCTTGCCCCATCCCACGTCACGCGCCACTCCCACCTATGACAGCCTCTTTTCCGAAAAACCGGTTCCTGCAACGCTCAATATGAATTTCATTGGGTGACTTTTTTATCACTCCATGGCCATTTCTACCTGGAAACAAATCCCGCCGTCCAATCCCTGCTTGTTATTGGGACTGAGCACCATCTATTGGCGTGTTTCTTCGAAATATGGAGAGCGGGCCTTCCGTTATACCCAACTGGACATGGGCCACATCTTAGGAGCGCTTACTTTTTCAGCTCGTCTTCTCGGCTAGAAAATTTACCTATTGGAGAATATAGAAAATCATTATGTAAACAGACTTCTAGGTACTCATATCCAGGAAGGCATCGAAGCCGAACATGGCGAATACCTGATGGTGGCCCATTCCGAATATAGTGAAAACACGATAACTCAATATAATAACCCTACCATCAGTGTACCCGAGCTGGTTTTTAGCGGATAGCCCAATCGGCTCAGTCTGGAGCATCATAATTGGAAGGTCATCCAAGATGTCGTGCATGCAAGTCGCCATGAAAGGGTGGAATGTTTAACTCTGTCCCGAAAGGCACCTTCTTTGGATTCCTTCGACCAGGTCCAGGAGCGCCCAAACCATGAACCAGACCGGTTTCTTGGAACGTGCGCTGTTTTAACAGATGATGTATCGCACCATGCCCGATCAATTCCCCTTTCACCTCACGCCTTAATCTTCACAGGTATCCTTGATCTTTTTCATTCATCGTGTGGGCGATTTGGAACCGGGAATCTATCTGCTCCTGCGAAACAAATCACATGAAAAGGTCATGCACTATGCACTGGAGCCCGATTTCACCTGGGACCCTACCGATGCCCAAGGGTCAGGCTTACCCTTCTTTCGCTTGCTTTGTGGGGATACGCGAAATTTGACCAAAAGAATCTGTTGTGGGCAGAAAATCGCGGGAGGGCGGCGCTTTCTCAATTGCCATGCTAACCGATTTCAATACAGACCTCACCGCCCATGGGGCGGCTGCTTACCTGGGAGTGCGGGCTCATCGGCCAACTACTTTATCTAGAGGCCGAAGCAACCGAGATACGCGCCACCGGTATCGGTTGTTATTTTGATGATCTCTTGATGGGATAAGGGACAATATGGGGAGTGAAACCTGCCGACAATGAATTAGGCTCAAACCATCAATAAATTCCGCTTGGCATACCACTAGAAAACAGACTCGATACAGACAGCATGATCACGCCTCCACTTCCTCTGACAAAGTCCATGTCATAATAAGCGTAGGGTCGATCACGCGCGCCAACATTGTTTTTATAGCGAAAAATAAGGCAAGGCCGCCAAGCATCAGAATGATTATATTCTCAAAATAATATAATATGCCGCAACTGATCAGCAAGCCTACTATTGAAGGCATGGCTGCTTGCAATCTGGTCAGCTGTTTGCTCGATTTTGTCAAATCCGGATTCAACAAGGGTACAATACGCTCTAGGGCATGCTCTTTCACGGTGGGATTTAGAAACTCCACGCTCCTCACCTTGCCCTTCTCACCATAAGTAATGGTCAACGTGTCCTCATGATGCCCGGTTTTAACCTCAGTTATAGAATTAAGTGGGATTTGCTCCACGGAAGCTTTGCCCACCTCTAGTAATCTCTCCAATGGTTCATCATGTTGATAGAGCTTTTGCACTTCTGATACTTTTTTTTCATTTAACTTGGAAATAATAATTTGTTCCTTGTCTAATGCCACGAGATATTCATCTTCGACATCAAGCCAGCTATTTTCGCGAACAAAGCCCTCGGGCAATATCCCTTTCGGCTCACGAATGAACAGCATTGCAATCAGAAAATAGGCTACCACCGACAGTGGCAACACAATAATTCCAAGTGAACCGGCATTAACATAAAAATTATCCCCCCCAGCCAAAGATCTTACTTCCCTTGGAGTACCGTTCATTTCCAAATTATCTGCGGAATACCAAACTTCAATACTTGTTGTGTCCTGAAGCTTTTTGAACTCGATTTCCGTAATATCCAAACTGTTTGTAACTTTTTGCCCGCTTACGTCAAATTGATAGGATAAGGTATAAACGTCTTTCTCTCTTGTACGCCTTCTCGTTCGGATAGTTTTCACTTCATGCTTTAAGCCGGTAACCTCTGCATCAACAATTTCATGTTTTGCAACAAGTTCTTTAAAGCTTTCTGCAACTCCTCCTTGGATCAATCCTCCCAATGCGGTTATGCCAAGCGCGAGTATGAAAATAACCACTTTCAATATAGCTTTTCTTTTCTGGCCCGGGCTTTTCACTTTTTTTGACATCCATCTCTCCATTTTTTTATTTAGCGTACCCCGAAAGGTTGATATTATGTCTGAGTTCGTGAGATAGCGAAAAATAGAAGCGCCCTATCATAACTATATATAAGCAAGCTATTTTCGGCGTGACGCAAAAACCACACAACATACAATGATTTCGGGAGTTCATATAGCTCAAGCGAAAGGATGCCGATTTCCTAATTGTTTTTTTCGGCCAGTCCCTGCCAACTAAGTCTTAAAAAGTAATTTTACTTTTTTTTCTTTTAATCGGCGTCTTGGATTTGGGCAAGTTTTATTTAAATTCAATTAGTTAGTAACAATTACCAATACAAAATCATTCTCACTCTCACTTAGAGTTGTTTGCATGTCAGCATGAACTAAAGAAAACAGATAGGGCGAAAGCAGGTGCAGGAGAAAGTATAAGTGTGAACAGAGATATAATTCCCAACCAGGGGCAGCTGTCTAAAAATCTGCCATCTTATCTCATTCCTAAAATATTTATGTAAAACTATTTCATTTCTAAAATTATTTTTTATTATCTCTTCATGGGTTTGTAATCTCTAACGACGGAGGGCAAACAATGGAAAAGATCCCTTGTGCCCGATGTGGCATCTTTTTTACACCACGAAATATCAAACAGTACACCTACTCAACCGACCCGTGTCAACAAGCCAAAAAAACGGCATGGCACCGTAGTAGGTTGAAAACTGATATTGATTACAAGGCCGGTTAACAACTCAGCCAAAAACAAATAGCAATTTAACAATCATAATTATTGAGATGAGTACCGAGCTAATAATCCCCAGAAAGCTAACCGAAATAGAGACCTCCAATGTGTACGCAACAGGAGAATGAAAATAATATCTCGTTATTGCGAGGAAAGTGCAAACTTGATTGCAAAGATGGACTCGGGGACATTTGATCTATCTGTATAATACCGGTGAGTTGGGTACAAAATAAATGATAGAGGATGTCATGATGCAAAAATTGATCATCGTCCCACATTTGTTCCGCCGTATCACCGGCAGTTTTGCCTTTTTACAACACCGATTTATTTCCGGCGGTTTTATGCATTCGTTTGGCTCCGAAGAGATGCTGCTTTACTATTTTTGGTAACCAATGGCGATCAGCATGGCATTTCCTATTACGGCTCAAAACGAATTTGCTCCTTGCTCAAGATAACTCACGAGCAATACGTTAATGTGCGGGATTTGCACATGGTGCGTGATCTCATAGCTTACGACGAAACATTCTTTCAGGTTCTCGAACTTCCACCTGTTCAGGTCGTCGATATCCCGGAAAAATGTTATTGAAAGGAGTGGGCCATGATCAGCAAAAGAGTAATTTTTGAAATTCACCAGCTAAATAGCCAAGGGCATTCTCAACGAGCAATTAGCAAGCAGTTGCAGGTTGACCGCCAGACCGTGGCCAAATATCTCACTAATCCTGACATCACTACCAAAAAACGCGCGCCAAAAACATCCAAACTCGACTCATATCGTGACCGGATCAAGCTAATCATTAAAAACCCCAAACCTGGCGAAATATGATGCTATCGCCATGAAAAGAAGAAGATGATCGAGTCCGTTCAACGATAATTCTAAGAGCTTCGTCTGGGTAATTGTGGACGTAACATAGAATTAATCGCCCGGCTGGCGCAGGAGCAAAATCTGTCATTTCTCCACGCAACGGAGCGATTGCTCGGCATAGAACTGGAAGAAAGCAAAAAATCGGTATATTGCGTCTCATGAATCTTGATTTTGTTCGGAAGCATTTAGATATCATATAGATCGGCAATCCAAGCGGGCATCAAAACACTATTTACTTCCACAATGGACATGCTTAATCATTTGCTCGTCGCAGAGGCTAACCATTCGCTTTTAAAGAAAATCAAGTACTACTCAACTCCGAATCTCCTGATTTGCGACGAGATAGATTATCTTCCGCTTGGACGACAGGGATTAAATTTGTTTTTTCAAATCATCAGCGAAAGGCACGAAAGGAAGTCGACCATTATCACGACAAACCTTCTCTTTGCCGAATGGAAAAACATTTTTGACGGCACAACCATTCCCACAGTGATTGCCGACCCTCTGTTCTACAACTCGGAAATCCTTATTTTGGAGGGGCAAAGTTATCGAAAAAGGATATCAGAGTAATAATATATTAAAAAATTAGGAAGTAAATTGAGGGGGGAATTCTAACACTTCTTTCCCCTGAGGCGCACAGGTGCGTCTACCCACCCGTCTAGCTGGAAATTATATCGTTGCTTTTGGCTGGTTTTTTGGCCGGTGATAACAGTTAGCCGACACTGTCCGGTATTCGAGGTTTTCAACAATCTATAAAGCCGTTTTCCAGACGGTTAATTACACTAACCGCCTATTCTGAAATATTCCATCACAAGAGAGATGCGCCGTGTGAACGGTTAGAAATTTAATCTTATACCACAATGTGGCCGTAAGGCCATCATTCTATCGAGCCAATAACGAAAATATATTTAAAATCAGCAGGCCACCCTAAACATTAGCGGAAAAATACCCCGGCAAAGGGTTAACGACCTATCCATATCTACAGCTCACGGATTCAGGTAAAAGAATGAGGTGGATTTTCAAATAAACACAAGGATAAACTTACTTGCCTAATAGAATAAATATTGCATCCTGAGAATTGTTTATAGGCAAATAAAATATTAGTATATCAAATATACTGTAACGGTAAAATGAGAGGTCCGACAAGAGAATCCAGATCATCCCACACGGTGTCCTCCAGAAACCAAATCCTTTTAACATATGATATATGTAAAATAAATAATTGCTTCTAACAGAAAATTAGAAGCGAGTTAATTATATCCAGGGAAATGAATTATAATCCAGAGTATTGATAATGAACTCTGCTTGATAAAAGCAGAGTTCATTATACTATTAATCATTCCTTATAATAAGAACATTTTTCTTTTCTACACCCATGAGGATGCGCTTTAGAATGCTTACATATTATTGCTTCATTTGACTTTGACAAATTTATATTTAAATTCTTTTCTAAAAATATTTGGGCAACTTCTATAGATTTTCTAGCATATGCCTTGCAACAACTTGGACCGGTTAAATCTCTTATAATTTTAACAATTTCAAACACAGCATTCATTGTCATTTTTTGCTCTTTATCCGTTCCACATTTCGAGCCCAAAATAACAGCAAAACAAGATCCTAAAGCTGGCACCACACCACAAACCCCTGTTAAACCACAATAACCACCAATGGCTTGCCGTTGCGTTCTATCATAAACTTGATTTAACATATTTTCGGAGATCTCAAATGAACCTTCATTTTTTATTGCTGTAATAAACGCACCTGCTGCCATTATAGCATGATGGCACCCGAGCATTGTATTTTTTGGAGATTTAATTATTTTTTCAAATATATAAGCTGGATCAGTGGAGTTTGTCCCAGAACATATTTCTTTTATCAAGAGTACCGACTGATTGTTATCTATAGAGCTTGGAGTTTCACACGCAGCCTGACCAGACTTGCTTTCACCAGGAGCTCAACAACTTGTATTTAATGTATTTTCCACTTCTATCATATTCATTCCTTTTCGTTTAAAATTATTTTATTTATTGCACCTAACACTGAAACTCACAAGACATACGGCGAAAAACCATAATAGTGTATAGATATTCTACTGAGGACGTAATACATATGCTCGAAGTCAAAACACTAGATTAAGCATACATATTAAATAAGATCATATTTATATAATAAAATCATAGAAAACTTCGTCAGCCTAAAGCATTAGGGCAACGAATTTACGAATGTCTAAACTGCAGATAACAAGTTACGAAGGAAATAAATGTTCTTAATCCTAGATCATCACTACATATTTCATATAAGTTCCAAAATAACCAATATACCAAAATTACATTGGATTATTAGTCGTCTTCTTTGTCAAAGCAAGAGGCGTATTATATAACAATATCCCTGTTTCTTTTATAAAGAATAGACCTTAAAGGACATGCAATATGGGATATTTCTTTCCTATGCCCTAGTGCATTCCCTACTTTAACAACATATTGCGTTAATTTCTGACACAAATCAACCTGTGCAGTATTGAAAGAGTCTAAAATGTATCCAAACAATCTCTTCAAAAGGAATAATTGTTAATATTCAAAACTTATCTATAAATTCTATGAATTCAGCTAATGATTGTTCGGGGTTGTTTTTTAATATGATCCTGATGGCCTGATTGCCTTCTACTCCCTTGCATTCATACTTTCCCTGTTTAACAAATTTAAAAAACGGGCGAGCAAACGTTTCAAAGTATTGCAGTTTTCCATCACTGCCAAGGTAAAGTATTAATTCCTTGGTTATCACTTGTTCAAAGGCGATTTCCTTGATAAAGGAGCCATCAAAACAGTCTTCAACATGTTTAATTTTAGCAATTTTCATATTATTCCATATTGTCAGTTATGAAATCAGTGGTTGATGTACCTTCGCAGATTTTATCAATAGCATTAAGAAAAAATGTAATTTCTTCATCCGTGGTGAAGTGGGAAGGGCTAACCCTTATGGAACCGAGAGGGTAGGAATTGAGGGCTTGATGCACAAGAGGAGCGCAGTGTAGTCCAGAACGAATAATGATATCAAATACATTTTCCAGGATATAGCCAAGGTCGGCGGGGTCCATATTTTTTATGTTAAATGAAAATAAGCAAGTCCCACCATCTTGATCTTCGGGATAATATAGGATGATATCATCGTGTTTGGACAGGTGATCAATCATCCGTTGGACGCGTTCTGCTTTGACTTCTTGGAGTACTTTAATGCCCTTTTCCAAAACAAGTGAAACTCCTTCATACAACGACACGATTCCAGGCATATTTTGAGTACCTGCCTCATAATAGAGCGGCATCGCTTCTGGTTGCAGCAGATAATCGCTTTTCACCCCTGTACCGCCCACTTTCAACGGTTTAATATTTACACTTTCTCTTATAAACAAACCACCAATGCCCTGTATGCCATGTAGCGCTTTATGTCCGGTAAAGGCCAGTAAATCTATATGCATTTCCTCTACGTTAAGAGGTATATTGCCTGCACTTTGGGCTGCATCCACTAGGAAAACCACATCCTTAGCTGAGGTGACCTTGCCAATTTCGGCTAAATCGGTTACTGCTCCGCTCACATTGGAACAATGGTTAACGACAACAACTCTGGTTTCGTCACCTATTTGCTTTATGACACTACTTGCTTCGACCTTTCCTGCAGAGTTGCAAGGGATGACTGTTAAAGTAATGGCACCCTCTTTTTCAAGGGTTTTTAAAGGGCGTAGGACAGAGTTATGCTCAATCGCGGTGGTAATTACATGTGCTTTGTCTCGTAATTCCAGACCGAAAATCGCTAAGCATAGTGATTCAGTTGCACCGGAAGTGAACACTATTCGTTCTGGGTTTTTAATATGTAAAAGAGATGCCAGTACCTTTCGACAGGAAAGTATAATGTCTTTTTGTTGTAAATCGTACCCGGTACGCCCGGCGTGGAATGGTGGAGAGTTCAGGTGTTGCGCAACTGCATTTTTCACCCGTTTGGGCTTGGGGAAACTGGTGGCGGCATTATTTAAGTAAATCATATGGATACTCAAGTAACTCTCGCCCGTAAATATAACAGGGCGAGAGCATGAAGAGAATGACTTATCTTGTAGCTTTGGTAACTATGAATTCGGCATATGGGTCGCCACACTCTATACCTTTAACTTGCTTACAGGTATATGTACCAACCTTCGTGCCAGCTTGATCATATTCGCCAGCATAGGCCAATTCCATAAAACCAGCAGATACACCTTGAATCATGTACGCGCTCATTTTTTTGGAATTACATTCAGGAGCAATGTCGGCTTCGTAATAGTTAGTAGCTTTTACAACCATTTTCTCGCCGGGAATAAGTTCTGTAATTTCAGCATCAGCCCAGCCCCAAGCCGTAAACACAGCATATGCACCGTATAAAACATCTTCCGGCACATTTTCAATCATAGGTGCCACCACTGCAGCCCATTCATTAGAGGTAATGATTCCGTAACCTGTATGATAACCACATTCATGCGCTGCGTTATAAAGCAGATATTCAGTAGCCTCTAACAAATCAGGATGCACCTTACGGGTCATTTTATCA
>JAOTSI010000180.1 GCA_029865005.1 Desulfobulbaceae bacterium | reverse complement strand
AGGTATTCCAGAACTTGGCCGGTAACTGATTGACCAAAACATTGAACGCGTCAATGATACCGTTTTCATCACCGCAAACCTCTATTTTTGACAGATCATCAATAATTTTTTGTCTATCTATAGCCATTTGTATTTACCTCGATGCCACATTAAAAATTGATGTCTCTGCTCCCATGACGATGCTTTGCTTCTCGCTTGCCTTAAATGTATGCACCGGTTTATCAAACGCAGCTGAAAATAAAGCATTCAAATAGCCAGCGCCTATAAAGTTTACAGGCTCCTCATATTTGCCCCATTTTTTAATCCAACCGCTATCAACGTGAGATGTAGGAAGTTCTACTTCCCCGCCAGCCTCTGTTGAAGATTTGACATTTATAGTGCCTAGTCCCACCATGGCAAAATATTGGCATGCGAGATCAATTCTTGCTTCTTTAGTTGATATATTATTAGCCTTAAAGTAATCAACTAAAATTTCGTAAAATGTTTCCTCTGAACTATCTACTAGCTCACCAGTCTCTCCGGCGTCCATGGCAAGTTGAGTGGATAGAGAAGCAAAATGATGACAATGCAAGACAACTAAATGACCGTTAAGATAGTGTCTCTTACTTGAGCTATCGAATATGTGATTAAGGGTGAGTTTGTTTTCCCCTGCTGTTGGCATTTGTATCCTCCTTATTTTTTCATTTCTTTTTCGAGCTTGTTCAATGCTGTTTCGAATATAGCCAAATTTTCCTGTGTGTCCGGCAAACTAGCAGCTGCAGTACTTGGAGTTTTTGTAATCATAGCCAAACGAAACATTGCGAATAATCCCCCAAACTTATAAGCTTTATCAAATTTCTGAGTTAATAGTTCTCCCATTCTCATTCTCCTTTTTACGTTATTATCTTTACCTTATCAATAATGCTGAGCCACTATTCTCCATTTTGGCCCGACCTCTTTGTTATTTTGAAGATAATTATCGTATTTTTTTATAGAATACATATTACTTTAGTCAATATAGCAAAAGTACTACAATAGATTAACACATGGACATACTGGACTACAATCTTATGCTAATTGAGTTACCCAATGTAAAATGTGATACGCAAAATCCTAGACTTTGTATTTTGTATCAATACATTAAACGATTATACTAGTGCCTTCGCACAGGTTCTTCATGAATAATAAGTAACTACTTCTTACGGAAGTAGTTACAAGGTGTTTACTGGAAGAATTTTTGTCATTATGCACTATAATTGAGATGTGGTAAAGAAAAAAATGTGATCTACATAGGTGATATGGCTTGCCCAGGAGGGGATCCATAGATGATCCTTGTGAGTATTAATGGCCTATTTTACTGAAAATAAATACTTTTACTACGTGAGAATAGTAATCACAATGGGTTAAATATTTAATTTATAACTGTGAAAAAAACTATTGTTACCAGGCAATGAGGATCAATTAACCAGGTACCTGATAGGACTAATTATTAATCACGACAATTATCATTTTAACAAATAGCAAATTGTCAATAATGGTTTTTAATAAAGGTAAACACTAAGCAACTTCCTAGTTTTTACTGAGCTAACGCTACCCACCAACATCAAATAACCAACTAAAAAATTATAAAAAAACTAATTATACCAAGACTAGTTACTATTCAAGTTTAAAAAAAATCTTTACATAGAACAACAGCTGAAGTTGAAATAATTGACTCCTCGTTGTTTTGAGTGGCCGATGGAAAATACTTCTCAAAGCCAGCCAAATAAGGGATAACTTTTAAGCTAGATCCCCCGGCCGGAAATATCAATACCTTATCGCTTTGCTACCTGTATATGCACCTGGAGGGGAAAGGTCAGCAAGAAAACAAGCTCAAGAGCAACCATAAACTTTAGCGTTGCTGGCTTTTCCTCTCCAAGCTACTGGGTTTCAGCAATTAGTAATTGCATCTTTTCAAATATACTTAAATCCAATTATTTCTTATTTTTTTAGGGCTTAAGTTTTAAATGGTCATCCTCTGCCTATGTGCATCTTAGGCAATGTACATTTTCTTGCTGCTTCCACCACTTGGACAAGCTGCTCGCTCTGCACGTTGGGCTTCGCTGAGCAGGCTGTCAGACAACCACGAAGCTCATTAGTTCGATCCTCGTCCAGCAGCCCTACAGCGTCAGCCCGACAGCGAGTGCAATGACGCATTTGCGGCAAAAACTGCTCTGCCTGTTTACGAATTTTGTAAATCTCTTGTTTCGATGGCTCAATTATATGGCCAAATGGCGTGCCAGCGTTTGGTAACATCGCCATACAATTTAATAAGTCCACGTTCATCTCTTTCATTTTTTTTGCTATATCCAGCAAGTGATGATCATTTATACTTGGAATAACAATGGTGTTGACCTTTACTGTAATATCATTATCCTTGAGTCTGGAAACTGCATCTAGCTGTCGTTCGAGAAGCAGCTTCCCTGCTTGCAAGCCCCTATAAACTATCTTGCCATCACGTACCCAACTGTAAATCTTGGCACCGATGGACGGATCCACAGCATTGATTGTTACTGTTACATGAGAAACACCCAGATCGGCCAGTTCGTCCACATAAGGAGCTAGGTTCATACCGTTCGATGCTAGACAGAGAATAAGCTCCGGGAAGCGTGCACGAACACTGCGTAAAGTGCTCATGGTCTTATTGGCATTAGCAAAGGGATCGCCCGGACCGGCAATGCCAACCACGCTTATGCGAGGCTCCTTGGCTAAAACTTTTTCAATATAGGTTACAGACTGCGTTGGCGAGAGCACCGTACTGGTAACACCGGGTCGCGATTCATTGACGCAGTCATATTTCCGGTTGCAAAACTTGCATTTAACATTGCACTTGGGAGCAACTGGCAAATGCAAGCGACCAAATTTCCCTTTAACGCTGGCATTGAAACAAGGGTGCTTGTCACGATTGACAGTTATAGTTTTCATGATTTTTTCCTTTTTCAGATAAATGATCAGGCTAACTTTTAATTTCTATGGAAATGAAGTTTCTGTAGGCAACGAGCACCCATATAAAAGGGAACTGTTGATAACATATCAAGTTAAACACTTAGGTCACCTACGCCGCCAGAAAAAAAAGCCTGTTAATAAATTATTATTAAGCCAATACGAATATTACATAAAGATAAAGAGAGGGGAATCCAGCCCGGCAAATAAAACTGAGCGAGAGTGTAATGATAAAACTCAAGGTGAACGTATGAACTCCCTATTAATTTAAAAAGGAATAATATACCGTATTCATAAAATACATACCGGCTACCCGAGTGACTGTGGTTAATCTCATATATGGGTGCAAATCAAGTTACAGACCATTATGAATTATTCTTTAAGGGACGCGGAATAAAAAATTATCACACCTCGGAGCCTGCCGCTTATCTGCTTGTCTCTTTATTCATCGTCATTTTTGACGCAGCAATTACTATTGATACTTACCACCTAGCTACTTTTTCCAAAGATAACTAAAAAGACTATCTATATCCGCGATGTTAATTTTTTTTCCAAACCCCTTGAACTTTAGTGAAAAATGCACAGGTAGTATTTTATCTAGATCTATCTCTTATTAAGGTTAATCTTTTAATTTTATTACACTCACCCCAGTTATGCTCGGTTGATTTTTTTTTCTTTGAACCAGCATTTTTTTCAAGTCGTGGTGGATTGGACTAAAAAAATAATCTATTACAAGGGTGCTATAAAATCCTTGGCGAAACAACATGATGACTTAATAAACTACCTCAGCGGGTTTATTTGTTTCTACACATGGCTCAATATCATTACGAACAAAATTGCTCTCGAACAGTCGAAAGCATAATGCCGAAGCGGTACCGCCCAGGAGAGGCTCTAAAATATATACCCAGAAAAAACCATTGCCAGGACCAGGGATGGCAATTTGATCCCACCCTGCGAAATAGGCAACGAGCCTTGGACCGAAATCTCTAGCTGGATTGATCCCGGCCTGAGTAAGTGGCGCAAAAATGGAGATAATGCCTGTTACAGTGGCCCCGATAAAAACAGGAACAACATTGTCGTGAGGTCGACCGACATTACATCCTTCGGTGAGCAAGAAGATCATTGTTACTAACAGAAAGGTGCCAATAGCTTCAACAAGCATGGCAGTGCCAAGGGAGATAATATATGGATCACCTGAATTGCCAGGATTGGGAAAATATTCCCCAAAAAGCATGGCGGTATTAATAGACTCGGATGCCCCGCGTACAATACCGTTAATTGCCTCATATTGGTAAATTGAATCATGGAAAATCAACAGAACAGTCATCCCGGCTAAAATTCCACCCACGACCTGTGAAAACCAATAACCGGGCAACAAGCGAACATTCATCCTACCGGCAACCACCATGGCAAGTGAGACAGCTGGGTTTAGATGAGCACAAGAGAAATGACGCGTTGCATAAATAGCCAGAGTTACACCAACCCCCCACACTAGTGCAACCTGTATAAGGCCGGAAAAAGCATTGAACAATACAGCAACCGCTACAGTTGCTGTGCCGAACAACACTATAAGAAAAGTGCCGAAACACTCCCCACAATACATTTGAATATCTCTTCGCATAGCCATCTTAACCCCACAATACATCAAGATTTATCTATTCATCCTTAGCTTTCCCTTGGCGGATTTTTTTCGCCTTTTTAATAATAAAACGCTAATTTATAAAATTATTACCTGGCATATCCTATTTTTTTTCCGTCATCCATATTGTCTCTGATACGGTGATCACTGTCACAACCACAGGTATCACCAAGATCTACTAGATCGTGAACTAATTTTATTTCCTCAGTGTTCAATTTTTCACGTTGATTTACTTTATGGATGATATGAGAAAGCCCATCGCTATCCAAATTTTCTAACTCAAACCCTTTTGCAAGCAGAAACCCCTTCATTTCGTCTAGATTACGAGGAAATTCATTACAAGTTGGAATATTCAAATTGCCATGCTGGTCGTTGCTCATAGTAATTGCACCTTTTATTGTGGAGTGGGCAATGCCCACCCATGTGTCTCGTGCCAGTGTTGTTAAAAAGCTATTCGTTTTAATAGCGTTTCTGGCATGTTAGTTTTGAAGTGTATTGAGAATTGATTCCGTGGCATTCAGCAAACCGGTATAACCAAGAAACGGACTGTTGTTGATATTGACATAATGTGTATTTGGATTGCATATATGAAGGAAGTTACCAATCCCGAGTTCGGCACCCAAGTCAGCTTCAATGCTAGAGCCCATTATGAACCTGGCTTTTGTTTCCAAGAGTGCTGACTTGACTTCCTCGACAGTAGGCTGGAAGCTAATTATAGGCGAGAGAGAGGATTCTTTTTGCCACTCCGAAAGATTCCTTAAAAGAGCGTCGCTATTTTCACCTGTTCTTAGACCTATAAATACCGGCTTCATGCCAAGTTCTTCGGTTACGAAGCGAGCCCAACTAAAAGCAACCGATCCCTCGGCAATGATTGCAACTGGAAGTCTTTTGAGACGTTCTAGCTTCTCTGTATAGACTTTATGGATTAAAGCTACTTTCAAGGCGTCCCTTACCCTTTCCTCTTCTTTGTCAACAAGTCGCTCTATCATCTCTTGCGGAATGGAAAGAACCTTGCCGACCTCATTTAACCAAATTTCCACCCCCCTCAAACCAAGAGGTAGAAAAAGTGGTGAGAGCACATATGGAATATTGAACTCTTTTTCAAGGTACTGAGCGGTCTCCTCTCCTACTTCAGGTGCAAGAACTATTGTTAACGAAGCTTTACCGACAATTTTTAAATTTTCGAGTGTGGAATCACATGCCACACGGTTCACTTCCACTCCCAAACTGTTGAGCAGTCGTACTAGTTCGTATACATCTCCACGCCAGTGTCGGTTCAGGCCGATGCAACCGATCAAATTCACCATCTTTGGTTGTTTTTCCACAGAGTGATTGACGAACTTAGTCATTAGACCTTGCAATGTTTCGTTGATACCATGGTATTGATCGCCTTTAACCCCACCGCTTGCCACCTTGACCAAGGGAAGCCCTTTATTAAAATGATTACATACGCTGTCGACATCATCTCCGATTATTTCTGAGGCGCATGAAGTGAATACATATTTAGGGCCAGCCTTTTCATAAGGTGAAAAGGCTTCAGTCACGTTTGCCAGTAAGGTCTTTTCCCCGCCGTAAATGATATCGAATTGCCCCATCCCGGAATGGTGAAACTCAAGTTCCTTTCCCTGAGCCATAAACGCTTCCATAACCGCTGAGATACAGCCCTGTGGACCATGGACACAAAAGTCCGGATCAAAGACCTCAGCCGCGACCAGCCCACACCCATACAACGAGCAACGACTATATGGATTGCAAAGCTCAACACCTTTAGGCTTAGTTACTTTCTTGGTTACGGACGTGAGCCTGGGCGTTTCTATCTTCAACTTGTCTTGACTAGACTTCTTTCCTCTTGATTTCGCTGGTTTTAATGTTTTTATACTCATTAATTCCTCACTTGTGATACCACTGGTCCATCTAGGTCCCATTTTTTGGCATGATACCTGTCTTCAACATATCGATTAAATAGACCATAATCTTTTTTGCCCGCTGTCTTTACCGCGTTATCTATGCTATCTAACAGGTAATCAATTCCTTTTAATCCCAGAATTGAATCGGCAAAACAATTGATAGTTGCAGTGGGTAGGTCACCTGTCCAGAATTTTCTGGGCATAAATAAAATCGGTCTTTCCGCTGGATCCATGTCCTGATATTCTTTCAGAAACTCGTGTTTGCCCGTGAGGATTGTTTTGAAATCATAGCCATCTTTAATCAACAGCTTAAGGGTTTCCTGGAGTTCTTCGACTGCAAGATAACTCATAGTAAAAAGACACGGTTTCATTCCCAGCTCGACTGCAAAGCGAGCCATTGCCAACCCCTTTTCGCCGGGCATCCAGATAAACGCCTCTCGACCCTCATATTTTTGACGGGCAGCATCAATTTTCTTCTGATAACGATCTACTTCTGGATCATCCCGTAGATCTTTTTGTTCCATACCCACTGCGGCCTGGATCTTCCCTAACCATTCCAAAGTTGCTTTTAAGCCTATAGGGAAGGTAGTTGCGATATAGGGCTGGTTAAAAAGTGTATTGAGATATTTCATCGGTTCGTCGCCAAAGAGATAACACAATGAAATATTGGCATGGCCGCGCGGAATGGCGAGAAGATCTTCGTATTCGGTCCCTAGGCGAATTACTGTATTAGTCTTTATACCCCCTTTATTTAAAAGTCTCGATAACTCGTTAACCTCGTTTACTTCCGCTGGCCGACCAGATAATCGTTTGGTAAAGATGTTAACAGAAGGGTCCGTTCCTTTTGCTGGCAATGTTGTTCTGGACGCTACATGGTCAAAGAGTGCTTTAAAGACAATATCAGCCCCTTCTCTAAATCCCTTGCCGGAGCAGCCACCAGTTTCTATGTTTAAAATGTCTGCTTGTACTGTAGTTGATACTTTTTTAGCTATTGCTTCCACGTCTTCCCCGATAATATCGGCACAGCAATTGGTAAGTATCAAAATTAGATTGGGATGCAAGGTGCTATCCGTTTTAAGGATAGCCTCGCCTAGCTTACCCGCCGCTCCATAGACAATATCCTTAAGCGTCATATCTGTACTTAAACATTTTGGAGTAAATTTTTTTGAATTACCAGGATAGGGACGTGTAGCGACAAAACTCTCGATACATCCAGACGGCCCATGAACTAAAGGGGCTACTCCCTGAAAGTTGCAAGCAATTTCATATGCGCCTAGAAAAGAACAATAATATTCAATATCTTGATTTTTATTTATAGGAAGTAATCCTAAATCATACCATTTCAGAAGCTCGCTCAAATTCCAGATAGATTTTTTCTTGATATTCTCTGTGTTTTCAGAGTTTTGTGGTTGAGTTTCCACTCTTTACTCTCCTGCTATTCCATTGTTCTATTATTTCTATAACTCATTTGACGTGTGTTTTTTATATTGCACCGCAGGCCATAGGCTGCATTTCAGGGGCACCGGTATTTTGTCCAAGTTCAAACATTGCATATTCTTTTAATATCGCCTTGAGTTCCTCTTGGTTCATGGGTACCGGAATGTGGTGATTAGAATTATTCATGATTTGAGTGGCAAGATTTCGATAAATTCTGGCTTGACCACTATCGGGAACTGTCTCTATTACAGTTGTACCTTCCGCTTCACTAATTTGTACTTCATGGGCTCTGGGTATTTTTATTAGCATTCGTGAATTGATTTTATCAGCAAAACGGGTAACGACTTCTTCTTCTTGAAAGGTGTTTCTGGAGTTGCATATTAAACCTCCAAACTGTATAGAAACTCCTGCTTCAGAAAATCGCTTGACAGCCTTGCAGATATTATTGGCGGCATAGATTGCCATCATTTCACCTGAGGTCACGATATATATCTCGCGAGCAAATCCTTCCCGCATGGGCATGGCAAAACCACCACAAACAA
>JAOTSI010000181.1 GCA_029865005.1 Desulfobulbaceae bacterium | reverse complement strand
TACTATTCAAGCCCAAACCAAAAAAACCGCCACCCCACCGATCAATGATGTAAGATCAGGAACAATTGAACGGAGCCTATCAGCCAACTTTAGCCGATTATTTCGCCCTATCAAAGCATGGGCCAAGACCATACCTGCCTGACCAGCCAACAAAAAGGCCGGGATCTCTACAGAACCATGGGGCAAAAGCCAACCGACTAAAAAAGTCCCATAACCAGCGACAATGTAATCAAAACAAACCGCTCCCAAAATAATCCCATTGTAAAACATCATAATCAAGGTTCCGATTCCATAAGTGAGGCCTAACCCCATGGAGAATACGGAAACCTTAATATTATGAGTCATAAGCTGGGCAGAAAAAACCGCATGATGCCCTTGCAAACGTTGTCCCCCATCTTCAAGCTCACGAGCCACCCGTTCACCAGGAGTCTCATGGAGATGGGAAAAGGGCAGCAGGATATCCTTGGTTTCCGGTGCGGAAGCCAGCAAGATCGCACCAAAAGCAGCACCAATAAATGTCACCGTCAAGACAATCCAAAACGATGCTATGTGTTTTCGGAAAGTTACCGGCAAGTCAATGAGCAACCACTTAGTCAAAGAAAAAGCCAGACGTCGCTCCCGGATTTCATGGATTTCGGCATAAGCCCTGGCTACGAGTGCTTCAAGATATTGTCGGATATCTTGTTCAGCACTAAAGGTCATCAGTTTACCCAGATCCGCAGAGGCACGCTGATAAAGATAATGAAAGCGTTGAACTTCATTGAGATCAAAACGCAAAGCACGATTTTGCTCAAGACGGGTAAGGTTTTCTTCAAGTTCCCGCCAAAAAGGCTCTTCAGTATGAATAAATTTTTCAAGATCAAGTATCATTATTAACCGATACGCTTAAAGTTAGATGCAAAATAACCACTTAACTATACCTTTGTTAATGAAAACGAAAAAATAAAAAACAGGTAAACGCAGACTCAGAGATGGGATAATTTTTTACTGCGCTCTACAGCTGCTGTCTTTCCTTTATGGTCATATATTGATCAATAACCTTTAGAGTTAATTTCCCAGCTTCAGGCCTATACAACCTTACGCCATGTTTACGAAGTTGCTTGCTAAGGGTACGAAGACGCTGATCTTGGAGATGCCCCGCCAGGTTGCGGTACAGATCATCAATCCCATTTACCTCCTCATCATTGAAAAGAGGCTTGGCAAACGTTGGATTAACCGACATAACGACCACCAAATGACGTCGGTTCAACAACTCCATACAAGTGGTGAACTCCTCGGCCAGCACCGGATCATCCAAATTGGTAAGGATAAAAAGCAAGGCTCGTTTACGTAATTTATGTCCCAGGAAAGTTACCAGTTCTCTGTAGTCAGGGCTCACAGGTTCTGGTTCAAGAATATACAACTGCTCACGACAGGCGTTGAAGTGATTTTTTCCACCCTTAGCTCGTAAAAATGTTTTCACCCTGCTATTGAAAGTGCACAATCCAAAATTATCACCCTGCTGCCCGGCTACAAGACTGGTTACCAGGGCAGATTTTATATATATTTCAAAGAGATTTTCAGTGGATTGATCAGAGACAGCAACCGGTATCCGAGAAAGACGGGAAGAGTCGACCAAAACATAAACCTCTTGGGTTCGCTCCACTTGATACTCTTTACTCATCGGCTTATTTCTTTTTGCCGTTGCTTTCCAGTGGATACGATCTAAGGCATCTCCAGGCACGAAATCCCGTAACTTTTCAAACTCTCTCCCCTGCCCCACCTGCCGACGAACTTTACTCCCGGCCCGTGCTAACTGTAAAAATAGAGATGAGAGCCTTCCATTTCCATGCATCAAATCGGGATAAACTCTAATTTCAATGGCAAGTGAGTGATGAGCCCGGATTTCCCAAAGACCCAAGGCGGAATGAGCAACCAATACCATCACCGACACTTGAAAAGTGCCCCTTATCTGCGGCACTGTATGCCAGATAACTGTATATGATTTATTTTCAACCGGAACCGAAAATGACAACTCCGGCTGCTCGGAGCGAAATTCCGAAGGCAACCCCAAGGCAGTGGTTAAGCGAGCCCCTTTTCTTCCACCTCCTTTCAACTGCAAAGGAATTTCTGCAGGCTGACCAACGGTCATACGCACCAAATCCGGCGCACTTAACTGATAAGCCACCTCTCTTTTTCTGGATAAAATCAAGTCCAAACTCGTAACCACAAAAAGAACCGAAACCAGCACAACTCCGAACATATTAAATTCAGGAGCCAAAGCCGGTATAAATCCCAACGGGACCAGGAGGGCAGCAAAAGCAATAAGACGACTGGATGGAATCATAATGTTATTTTGGAACCGCTACTTGACTAAGTATAGAACCAACAACTTCACCTGCGGTGAGACCTTCGATTTCATATTCTGGACGAAGGATCAAACGATGTTCAAGCACCGGACTTGCCATATCCTTCACATCATCAGGAGTCACAAAATCTCGTTCAGAAAAAGCAGCCTTGGCTCTGGCAGCCAACAAAAGACTTTGGGTAGCACGAGGACCAGCTCCAACCAAAACGGCATCATGTTCACGAGTTGCCCGTACCACATCAACTATGTATGAAATAAGTTCCTCTTTTACGGTGAGTTGCATAAACAAAGCACGCAAGGGCTGTAAATATTTTTCTCTAATAGCCGGTTGAATCACCCCATTTTCTAAAATAAATTCCGGAGATTCTGGACCCAAGGTTCGCTTAGCCAGCAGAAGTTCTTCATGATGTTGAGGTTGATCCATGGTTATTTTCAGCATGAACCGATCTTTTTGGGCCTCTGGTAATGGATACGTACCTTCATATTCAACCGGATTTTGGGTGGCAAAAACTGTAAAATTTGGTGATAAATCATGGGTATCAGTATCTATGGATACCTTGCGTTCCTGCATGGCCTGCAACAGAGCAGACTGAGTTTTTGCGGGTGCCCGATTAACCTCATCGGCCAACAGGAACGTTGTAAACACTGGGCCTTGTATCAATTTAAAACTTTGTTCTTGGAGATTATATATATGAGCACCGGTAATATCGGTGGGCATGAGATCGGGAGTAAACTGGATACGATTGGTTTCAACATCAAGGACCTTACCCAAGGTACGAACCAATAATGTTTTAGCAACCCCCGGAACACCTTCTATCAATGCATGATTACCAGTTAGAATGACAATCAAAGCCTTTTCCACCGCATCGTGCTGACCGATGATAACCTTTTCAATTTCCTGTTTGGCCTTACCAAGCACCTGTTTTAATGTGGCGAGAGAAGCTTCACTCATATTCGGTTCCTGTGTGATTTATTGACAATGTATTTATTAATCTATTAATTTAGACCATTTTAATTCGAGATCAGGGTAGCGTACGCTCCAAAACATGTGAGATATTAACTAAATCATATAACTGATATTCCGTATTATTTATTTAGCACCACGTATAAATGAAGCCATAAAATTAACATCAACGGACTTGTTTATGCCGGCCCTGGACCAACCGGCTTATTTTTTTATATTTTTCAACCAACCCTCTAGACGATCCCGTCTGAGCAATTTTCTCGATTTCCTCAACTTGCATGGGATGTTTTTCACACCAACTTTGATTACTTTTGCACCAAAGAGAGGCACAGACCTGTAATAGATTATCAGGGGAATGACTTCTGAGTATATTTATCAAACCGCTGAATTGATCCCTCCCTGCCCTACTAGCTCCTTTTATGCGTAGCCCTGAAACAGGCGGTAATAAAGGCATTGAACAACGATAAACAAAAAGCAGAGCCGGTACCATGAGGCCAATCAAAACCCAGTGGAGGTTAAAATCACGAATCAAACGACCCACCGAAACCTGATGTTTAATTCCATGGTGCATTTCATCAAAAACTACGGTTTTATTCCCTCCCATAAGCCAGGTCAGAAAATAGGGGTCACGATCATGCCAAAGAGCCTCATTGGACAAAAAATGTGAATCAGTGGCCACAACCAAAGACCCTTTCAAGAGCATTCGTTCTATGAGTACGGGCTGCCCCCTAACCTTAAGAATCACACGCCATTCTGGAGTCAACTCAGTAAAGTACAAGGTTGAATACCAAGGGATCTCAAGTGATGCATTATCAAACTCGCCATAAGCTATTGATTGAAATTGACTTTCCTTATCCCCTATTGTTACAAAATGTTCTGTTGACAACTGAAGAATATCATCAAGGATTGACTTATCTTTATGATCTTGCGCCCCTTGTTCCTCCGAACTTTGCTCCTCCGATGACTCGACATTATTTTCATCAACCGGTTCCAGAGAATCTTTCGTTTCCTCTTCGTTCAAATCATCCTCACGTTTCCCTTTACGTTGCGGCATGATAGTAACCACAAGCCTCGCACCCTCCTGCGGTAAACGGAGTAGTTGATCATAATTTTCGTTATTAAACATAAAGGAGGAATCAAAACCAGGTAAGCCAATAAACAGAACCGTGTTTGCAGGTTCAACCTTTAATTTATTTAATTTATGATAATTACGACTGACATCATAACCAGCGCTCGCCAAGCTTTCGTTTAAAACTTTGGTACCGATACGATCCGCACGTAAAGAGGAATATTGCGGATAGATGTCTCCCACCCCAAAACGAAGGGCAAAAAGATATACAATTGTCACCAACCCACCTACGCCTAAAAGAACGAGGAGCAAAGGCGCACCATACCAATATCTTTGTTTAGCGTTGGTTGTCTGCAAAATAGCCTCGTATCCTATTTTGGTTATCTTGTAAACCGACGAGCTCCTCGGATTTAACCGGATAGTCTCCATACCAAACTTTCTCAAAAAGATGGACATTTTCCGCGAAAAGCCTTGGAATATCTGGATAGCTACTGCTATACCGGTTGATTTCAAATCCATACTCACGATTTGACTTAGACGGTTCCAATTTAATTATCCGCCAATGCCCCAAACAGGCTAACCCAGCGAGATAAAAGGCACGCAAAGCAAGACGCAGTTTGTTTTCAGCCATCATTTTAGCAGCAAGTTGTAGCCATTGCTCTTCGGGCAATAGATCCGCACTCACAGCTTCATCGGTCAAATCCGGCACCACCGGTTCAACCACTGGTTCCTCCACTCGTGCACGACGCAACCTTTGTTTTGAGAGCTTGAACAATTGCCAAATTCCAAATATTGCGGACATTCCAGCCAAGAGGTAAACAATTGATTTCACCATACCCCTTAAATCCGTTTCTGAACTCAACTCACTTTCTTTCTCAGGACTTTTAAAAAAACCATCCAGCCACTCGCCAATCCAATCAAAAAAATTTTCCACATACGTTCCAATCCACCTAAACGCATTAGATATACTCTCTGACAACGACACCAAAAAAGGCAGTTTCATTTCAACAAAGGGTAAAGAAAATGAAAGTTTTCTTTTAGGACGAGGGATACGCCAAGCATACTCATCTTGTTGCAAAGTAGACTCTATTGCCCGATCCAATTTTAAGACAGATTCATACTGAGGGATCACCGATTGCTGATCTTGCGCTCTGGCAGGCGGATTAAAAACACCGAGAGTTACCGTTAGCGCGAGAACAATCATCACCGTTTTCTTCAAATCAGCCAAGAGATCAGCACCGGTTACCGCTGAAGCTCCATAAAAACAGCGCAGCACATAGGTACTCTTCATAACTGGATCCAAAACCAGATAAGTCAAGCCATAGATAGCCAACAGTACGGTAGAGTTACCTATGGAATATATTCCGCCCCGGACAAAAACAGTTTCAACTCCAAATAACGAATTAAGCATTTGAGGAACTACATACAGAACAAGCCCGATATTAGCAGCTACTGCCAAAGCCAGCGGGCAACTGGGCCAAACGCCGATAATCAACAACAAAACACCGATAAATAACCAAGGTAATTCTGTATGAACCAACAATTGACTTCCAATACTATTTCCCATTAAAGAGACAAATACCATTGCCCCTCCAAAACAAATAACCAATAAAAACGACAACAACCAAGGACTCAACAACCAGATAAGCAAATGATTCTGCATGGGCCATAATCGAGCCTGTTTTGAAGCCTGTTTAGAAAGTTCCTGGCGATCACCACCATCATCCAACAAACAATAATTTTGAAAAAAGGCATGTACACGAGCAAATGGTATAACAAGCAACATTGAAAGAGGGATGAATAATAACCCCCAAGGCTGTACTGTTACCTGATTTACTAAAACCTTAAACCAATGTTTAACTGTAATCTTTGTGGGATTGTTTCCGGTACGTAATTCATGAAGACGGCGAGAGAATATGGCTTGCCACACCTTCATCCAACTAAAGAGACAGGCTAACAATAACGATTCCAGCACCATATGCTGCAATGCAAATCCGCTGCGGGCCATATCACTCCAAAAAAACAACATGACCAACATAAATGGAATGGAACCCAGATAATAATAAAGCGCGGCCTCCGCTCCTCCAGCCCTTAAAAGGTAAAGTCCTTCATTCATAAGGCTAAAAGTATTCAGCTGCTGGTATTTATTTTTTTTCTTCATGCTGAATAATTCCGCTATGAAAATAAGCCGGTATGGTATAGATGATCTGGGCCAGTCCGTAAAAAAGAAGCCAAGAGAGAATAAAACCGCTTATAAAACCAACCCCAGGTTTTAACAATCTCCAAAAGGAAGTACGCTGTTTTTCAATTACAGTACCAAGTGAATCAAGGCACGTTTTACATAAAAATCGATCATGGTATTCACTGGTACATTCACGACAATAAAAACGACCACACTCCGGACACCGGATTGCCACCTCACGATCAGGATGATTAAAGCAACGCTTATCAGCAATACTCATTAGAGTTCACTGCGCTTTTTCTGAAATGACATAGTTTGAATAAGACCGAAAATTGAGACAAGTGAGAAGGAAATAGACGTAAAAATTAGTTCAAACTTCAAGAATGGAAAATCAGCAGGGTTCCGATTAACCATATAAAGAAAAATTTGGGCCTGATTTTGTATAATCTGAGGCGAACCCGACTGGCTAGCCACAATTACAGTATAATAATACCCTACAATTAACACGACGAGAATAAGTAACATTGCGACCCAGGTATTTTTCTTAAGCATACTCGACATGGCACTGCTATTTTGATTCTTAAGCGCAAGAATCATCGCAAGCCACCCCCCAGCATACATTAACATCTCTGTTATACTCAAGGCCACATGACGGGTATATAATTGGGTTCCGTTAAGCACAGCCACCAGCAACATCATACTAAAAAATAAAAGATGATATCCGCCACCATACTTATAATTCATAACCCTTTTTGAATGAACAGCCGAATTCATTTTCACCGAGCCGTTTTCCAACGAAACAGGTAAAGGCTCCATCACTGTTGAGAGATCCAAAACACCTTGCTCTTGCTCTATTATCTTACGCCACTTGAAAAAAATCCTTCGGGCGATTTTCAACCTGACCAGATGCAGGGGATGGGACTGAACTCTGGTTATCAGCGATGACTTACAGGTCGGCCCCTTATACCAATTAACTCCAAAAAGAATCGTAAAAAGCAGACCAAATATAAGAAAAGGCGTATTCTCCGGCCATGGTAAAAAATAGGCCGAAAAAAATGAAAGGAGCGCTCCAATGCCAAAACACCACGCATAAATAAGGTGACGTTTAGTTACCCTGAGGATCAACGCCTGAATATCGGAAAAATAAAAACGCTTATACGACTGAGTATATCCGTTATTTTCAACAACTAGAAAGTGATCATTAGCCTGCCAGACGGCATCATACCCACCTAATGGTCGTTTGCGTTTACTCTGTTTAACAAAGGTGTATTGAGTTTCTTTTTTCACTGTTACTTACGCCTTTAATATTAACATTGCGGCCCATGCAAAAAAGGGGATTGCAGAAACAATCCCCGCCAGCCAATAACGCCATTTCATCCTTGGCACCAACCCCAAATCCTTTCGATAATATTTAAAAATATAATAAAAGATAATTGGAGAAGTAACGAAAGTTAATGGCCCAAACATTACAGATACACACGCCGCCAATAGTAGAATGGAATCATGCAAAGCATGGCTTTTCAAAGCAGTGACAGTGGAAGTGGGATCCTTCCCCTTCGCCATACAAGTGGGACATAAATGATATGTTTTAACGGGTATTATACACAAGGCGCAAAGAAAGCGGCCACAATGATCGCAATTTTGCACCGCTATCTTATCAGTATGATAGAAGCAGCTTGATTCATCATCTGCCGATACCGATTTAGCCACACTTGCTTCTTGAGACGCTGTGAGTGCAGAGAAAAGTTCAAGAATCAGCTTTTCTCCACAGTTAGGGCAAATATTAAAACCATCTTGGTTCCTCTCGTTTATAGAGAGTAAAGTCTTACATTCCGGGCAGGGAAACATAACATCCTTTGTTTCTGTTTTTTAGAC
>JAOTSI010000014.1 GCA_029865005.1 Desulfobulbaceae bacterium | reverse complement strand
GGTTGTTCAAAGTTTGCTTCGAAAAATCACCCTGATTTGCTGGTGCTTGAACCAGACGGAGTGTCCATAAAAATTCGTCAAATTAGGCAACTTAAAAAGGATTTGATTTATCCTCCTTTGGAAGCCCCCCAAAGAGTAATCATCATTAAGGGCGTTCATACCATGCGCCGGGAAGCAGGCAATAGTCTGCTCAAGCTTCTTGAAGAACCGCCTCCGGATAATATTTTATTACTGGTGGCTGATGATACTGAGCCCTTACTCTCCACCATAGTCTCCCGTTGTCAGGTGGTGCCTTTTCATTCCTTAGCCCTTGAAGATGCGTTGCAGGTGGTTTTGCGAATTCATCCAGAAATTAGCCGGGAGGATGGTCTGGTTTTAGTGAGTTTGGCAGAAGGGTGCCCCGGGCGGGCCTTAGAGTTGCAAGATGATGAGGTGCTGTCCATTCGTCATGAAGTTATTAAAGTACTGATTGATGCTGCTGATGGTGATGTGCGTAATGTTGAAAAAGCACTCATTCTTGCTCTTAAGACGGCGGCCCTTGAAGGCGGCCTTGAATCTTTTTTTGATTTGTTGCTTATCTATTTTAAGGACGTGACGATTAGATCTGCTGGGGTTGTCCGGCAGGGTCCCTTGAGCGATTCCATGGAACGGGAGTTGGAAATGGGAAGAGAACGCTGGAAGTTAGGTCGACTTTCTGATAATATGCGCGCTATTGACGAGGCTAAGCTGGCCTTGAATAGAAATTGTAACCGGAACCTGGTGTGTGAAGTTCTATTTTTACGCCTGCTTGCCCCTGATCCCGATATCATGGGGTTGATGGGATAGGGAACTATAATTGTAATTGTTCTTCTTTCTCACCGGGCAGTTAATGTTTCTCTAATATTTTCATTCTTGCTGGCTAAGATTACTATTCCGAGTATGCCCACTGTTATGTGGTGGAGTAAACTCCTTTTTTTAATATGACTAAGCAAACAAATACTAATAATAAAGATGAAGGTAATGCTGAAAAGCAGACCAAATCGCCTAACAACAAAGAAATTAATTTCTATCTGATCAGGTTTCGTCCCGTTGGCCAGGAGTTTACAGCCAAGGGTGATATTGACGACTTTGCCCCCAAAGACGTGGCCATTGTTCAGACTGATCATGGACTGGAACCTGCCCTGATCGTGGCCCGTAGCGCCGGGGAGAGTATACGCGGCGATAAAGTTTCTTCTTCATTTGAAATTATGCGAAAGGCTACAAAAGAAGAAATTATAAAATTTGAGCAGTTACCCGGATTGGAACAGGAGGCTCATAAGGTCTGCCGAGAGCGGATAGAAGGCTTGAGATTGCCTATGAGCTTGGTGCGGGTGGAGAGGTTTTTTAATGGATCCAAACTTATTTTTTATTTTACTGCCGATAGCAGGGTGGATTTTCGAGAATTGGTAAAGGATTTGGTGCAGGTGTTCCGTACTCGCGTGGAAATGCGTCAGATCGGAGTGCGTCACGAAACTCAAATGACTGGCGGCATAGGGCCTTGTGGTCGTGAATTGTGTTGCTCATCGTTTCTTCAGAATTTCGAGTCGGTATCCATTAAAATGGCAAAAATGCAGGATTTGCCGCTTAATCCCTCCAAGATATCAGGGCTGTGCAATCGCCTGCTCTGTTGTCTCACCTATGAGTACGAGGGATATCGCTCTATGAAAAAGGGAATGCCGAGGATCGGTAAATGGGTTGAGTTTGAAGGCACAAGCTATCGTGTGATGCGTCATCTTCCCTTGCATGGAAAAATTGCCGCTCAATCCAAGGAAGGCGAAGAGATAACTTTTAGTGAAGAACAGTGGCGAGAAATGGGTAGAATCCATAGAGCCGCATCGAAAAAACAGGTTAAGAAAAAATGACCACCTATATTACAACTCCTATATATTACGTAAATGCTTTGCCTCATTTGGGGCATGCCTATAGTACCATTGTTGCCGATTCCTATGGCCGTTATAAAAAACTTTGCGGTGATCAGGTACGTTTTCAAACTGGTACTGATGAACATGGTGAAAAGATAGCCCAGGCAGCGGAGGGTAAAAACCTCTCCCCCAAGGAATATGTGGACGGAATCAGCGCTGCCTTTCGTGGTACCTGGCCCACCCTTGCCATAGAGCCGGATAATTTTATCCGCACCACCGATCCCGGTCATATTAAAACGGTGCAGGACGTTTTGCAGAAAGTATATGATAAGGGCGATATTTATTTTAGTGAATATAGTGGATTGTACTGTAAAGGTTGTGAGCGATTTCTCACAGAGAAGGAGTTGGTTGATGGGAAGTGCCCTGATCATTTGACTGCTCCAGATGAGATTGCCGAGCAGAATTATTTTTTCCGAATGTCAAATTATCAGGATTGGTTGATTAACCATATTAAGGAAAATCCTGAATTTATCACTCCTCAGCGTTATCGCAATGAGGTGTTGTCCTTTTTGAGTGAGCCCCTTGAGGATCTGTGTATTTCCCGGCCGGTTTCTCGGCTTACCTGGGGTATTCCGCTACCTTTTGATGAAAAATTCGTTACCTATGTCTGGTTTGATGCTTTAATTAACTATTTGACCGGTCTCGGTTATCCCGAAGGGCAGGATTTTGAGAATTTTTGGCCGGTAGCAGAGCATGTTATTGCCAAAGATATTCTTAAACCCCATGCTATATTTTGGCCCACCATGCTGAAATCCATGGGAGTAGAGCCCTATAAACGGTTACATGTGCATGGGTATTGGAATGTAGATGAAACTAAAATGTCCAAGTCCATTGGTAATGTTGTGCGACCTGCTGAGTTGGTTGATGCCTACGGTGTGGATACGGTCCGTTATTTCGTGCTGCGGGAGATGAGTTTCGGTTTGGATTCATCCTTTGGGACCGAAGCGATCACTGCCCGCCATAATTCTGACTTGGCCAATGATCTTGGTAATGTGTTTTCCCGTTGTCTCACCATGATCCATAAGTATAACGGCGGTGGGGTGCCTGCTGTAGATGAGGCGGTGTTGACGGATGAGGATCGTGAATTAATAGATGCCATTGGGGTTATGCATGAGACCTATTGTCGCTCTATGGATGAATTTGCCTTCCATCGGGCTTTGGCTGCGGTGTGGGAAATTGTTGGACGTCTAAATAAGTTTGTGGTCACCAATGCGCCTTGGGAACTTGCTAAGGATCCAGCCAATACCCCTCGTTTGCATACTGTTCTTTATATTTTGGCTGAAACCTTGCGGATTCTCGCCTTGGTCATTAAGCCTATTATGCCAGGTGCTTCTGCTAGGATGGAAGAATGTTTGACCCTGAGTGATGAGTTGCGCAGCCTGACTCTTGATAAGGGTGTGGTCTGGGGCCTTACCTCGGTTGGTACCGCTTTGAGCAAACCTGCTCAGCTTTTTCCTCGGCTGGAGAAAAAGAAGAAGAAAAAACAGGTGCAGCAGCCAGCTAATGCTGAGGGATCCGGCAAAAAGAAAAAGCAGGAAAAAAAGAGCGAACCTGTTGAAGGTGTGATTGATTTTGCCGATTTTCTCAAAGTGGAGTTACGGGTTGCCAAGATAACGGCTGCTGAGAAGGTTAAGAAAGCTGATAAACTGATTAAGCTTACTCTATTGGCCCCTGAGGAGCGCACCGTGGTTGCAGGTATAGCCAAGTTTTATACCCCAGAAGAGTTGGTGGGTAAACAGGTTATCATCGTGGCGAACCTTCAGCCTCGTAAATTAATGGGAGAAACGTCCCATGGCATGGTTCTGGCAGCTAAAGAGACCACTCCTGATGGCGAGGAGCGGTTGGTTTTGTCCACCGTGTCTGATGCAATTGCTCCCGGTAGCAAGGTCTCTTAATTGGTGACTAGATATGGTATGAAAATTTGAGCCTGGAGAGGGGAGGTTTTTGTTTTCTTTTCGGGTGCGAACTGTAATGAATCTATGAGGTATGAATTAGCATGTTTGTCATAAGTAATTTTTTGGTGGCGTTGGCAAATTTGATTGTCATTATCGTTGATTTGTATACTTGGATTATTATCGCCAGGGCAGTTGTTTCCTGGGTCAGGGTAGATGCTTATCATCCGGTGGTTCGCTTTATCTATCAGGTTACAGAGCCGGTTCTTGGTCGTATTCGCAAGGTTTTACCGCCATTTAGCGGTTTGGATTTAAGCCCTATGGTCCTTATTTTCGCCCTTATATTTTTGAAAAGTTGGTTGGTTCCTACTTTTGAAAGATTAGCCAATATTTTGCAGTAAAATCTGTAGTGCCCTGTTTGCAACGGTTGTCTGGAGGGGAGTTTCTGCTCAGTGTGCATGTGCAACCCCGGGCTAGTAAAAATGGATGTGTTGGTCTCCATGCAGAGAGTCTGAAGATACGCTTGGCCTCGCCGCCGGTGGATGGTAAGGCCAATAAGGCGTTGATCGCTTTTCTTGCCAAGGAGTTGCAATTACCAAAATCCGCCTTTACCATCCGTTCCGGTTTGCGAAGTCGGGAAAAAAAACTTGTTATCACCCAAGGGGCTGAAGAAAGCATTCGGCAGAGATTAGGGCTCCATGGTTGATTCTGGAGCATATGGGATAACGGTTCGAGGAATCGTGCAAGGGGTTGGCTTTCGACCCTTTGTTTATCGTTTGGCCTTAAAATATGGGCTCAGCGGTTGGGTGATCAATAGTCTGGGGGGGGTGGAAATCCATATCTATGGATCCATCTCCGCATTGGATCTTTTTGTGGCAGCCCTGCGGGACCCACCTCCTCTGGCACGGCTTGAGGAATTGCAAGTTACGGTCATGCCCGTTACCGACAATCCCCCTCAAGTTTTTTCTATTCTTCCCAGCCGTTCCGGTTCATCCGCTCCCTCCGCTCCTCCCCCTGATGCATCTCCTTGTCCCACTTGTCTGTCTGAACTTTTCAATCCCTTCGATCGTCGATACCGTTATCCATTTATTAATTGTACCGATTGTGGTCCTCGCTATACCGTAATTACTGATATCCCCTATGATCGGCCTCTTACCACTATGGCTCCTTTTCCCATGTGTCCAGCCTGTGAGGAGGAATACGGTGAGCCGTCCGAGCACCGTTTTCATGCCCAAACCAACTGTTGTCCCAAGTGTGGACCATACTATTTTTTGGCCGATAAGCAAGGAGTTCGCATAGCAGAAGCGGGTACTGATTATTGTGCGATTCGGATGGTGGCCAGCCTTCTGCAACAGGGTAAAATAATCGCTGTGAAGGGGGTGGGAGGGTTTCATCTGGTAGCGGATGGCGGTAATGAGCATGCGGTATCCCTTCTGCGCCATCGTAAAAAACGACCTGAAAAACCTTTTGCTTTGATGGTCTCGGATACGGATATTTTGTCCCGTTGGTGCGAGCTCACCGGGAATGAGGAAAAACAGCTCTGTTCCCCGGAGCGGCCAATTGTGCTCTTACGCCGTAAAAAGGTTTCTTTCCCGGCCCCTTCTGTGGCTCCAAACACAGTTTATCTTGGGGTTATGTTACCCCATGCACCATTTCATTATCTTCTTTTCGCCGCCCATGGGTTCCAGGGCTTGGTGATGACTAGCGGTAATTTAGCAGGTTCTCCCATTATTATTGATAATGAGGTTGCAATGACCTCTTTATCCGGGGTGGCGGATTATTTCTTATTTCATGATCGCAAAATTGTCGTTGGTAATGATGACTCGGTGCTGCGAGTCGGTGCAGGAGGAAGAAGAATATTTATTCGTCGTTCTCGTTCATATGTGCCAGCCCCAATTCCTTTGGCAACTGAAGGGCCCATAACTCTTGCTTTTGGTTCGATGCTCAAAAATACCCTTTGTCTTGCCCGCTCTAAGAGCGGATATCTCAGCCAACATTTGGGAAACTTGAGCCATCTGGAGATGAATATTCGGGTGAATCAGGTGGTGGAGCATTTGTGTCACTGCTTGCGGGCGGTTCCGGAGCTGGTGGCCCATGATCTGCACCCCGATTATCCATCCACCCGTCTTGCCCAGGAGTATGCCGATAAACATGGATTGCAGTTAATCGGGGTTCAACATCACCATGCCCATGCGGTTAGTTGCATGGCGGAGCATAAATTGATCGAACCGGTTATTGCAGTAGTGTTTGACGGCACTGGGTATGGACCTGATAATACCATCTGGGGTGGGGAGATTATGGTGGCCCGCTTGGATGGCTTTGAGCGTAAAGGGTATTTGTCGCCGGTGAAATTAATTGGGGGTGAGGTGGCAATATCGCAACCGTGGCGGTTGGCAGTGGCATATCTCTATGAAAGGTTTGGGGCGGATATCCTTTCTTTGGAATTGGATGTTGTGGGGCATTATCGGGAAAAAATACCGGTTCTCATTAAAATGGTGGAAGCAGGACTTAATTGTCCCATCTCCTCTGGCTGTGGTCGGTTGTTTGATGGGGTTGCTGCCTTGCTGGGCTTGGTGTGGGAAGCGAGTTACGAGGCTAAGGCGGCCGCTAAAATAGAGATGGTAGCCGATGTTACGGAACGTGGTATTTATAAAGAAGTGGTCCAGGCAAGTGGCAAGGGGGTTTTTCAGATCGATCTGCTCTTTGTAAGTATGGTGGAGGATATCAACCAAGGGGTTATTGTTTCAAAGATTGCAGCTCGTTTTCAAAACACCTTGGCTTTGTTCGTGGCGGAGAGTTGTCGGCGTATTTCAGAGGATACCTGCATTAAAAGGGTGGTCCTCTCCGGCGGGGTTTTTCAAAATAGTATGTTTAGTGGAATTACAAAACACTTATTGGAGAAACAAGGATTAATGGTCTATGAACATTGCAAAACGGTGCCTGGAGACGGAGGACTTAGTTTGGGGCAAGCCGTGGTAGCTAGAGCGATGATCGAAAACCAGGGAGGAAATATTAGTTAATCTAAAATATTAGTTGCTTATTTGGTTGAAAATAAAAATATGATCCCCGCCTATTTTTTATTCTACTTTACCGGAGGAACAGGCAGCGATTCGTCCGGGAATATCGAGCTCTTTTAGTATCTCGGCCACCACACTTGGCACAAAGCTCTCCCATTCTTCCCCCTGGGCCATACGAGCCCGGATATCGCCTGCTGATAAACCTTTGGTTGCCGGAGTGCGCCGCCACATAACCTCAACCTTGAGGCCCAAATCCTGAAACATTTGCATTTTCCGCTCACCCCACTCATCATAAATGGTCAGGAAAAAAACCGCATCCATGGGGACATAATAACAATAAATATTGGGGAGGTTTATGGGATAAGGCACGATGGAAAACTGTTCTTCCGGTACGCCGCTCTCACCCATGGCCGCCCTTACCAGTCGGTACCGTTCGTAATAAGTCAAGGGGTTGGACTGCTCGGAGGAACGGAGGGTATCGGCTGCATCCGTCTTGGTTAGGCTCGGATCGGGATTGGTTATGCCGATGATTAAATGAGAGCAGCGTCGTTTTCCCTCAAGCAGATAGCGAATATGGTCATTATGAAGCACCTGAAACCTACCGTGAATCACACCTAGTTTATGCATCCTGATCTCCTTATATCCCATCAACTCGAAAGGGAATTCTTTTTCCCGGCCAATACGGTTGATCGTCTGCCGTGTCCATCAAACCCTGTAACTTTGCGCAATCAAGCCAATTAAGAACAAGCGGCATAAAATCACCGCCGGACAATTGACCCAAAGAGCCAGCGCCACAATGGACTTCGTCAAAATGTTGCACCAGATCTCGGCGGATACCCGGTCCGACGACGGTAAACGGTACCCATTCTCCGGAATGAATCAACGGACCACTGCTTGGCGTTGAATGATCGGCGGTTACCACCACAAAAATATCCTCTTCCATGGCTAAACGAGACAATTCGACCAATCCCCTGTCCAAAGATTCGATAACCTCGACTTTTCGTGCCGGGCTTTTAGAGTGAGCCGCAGCATCCGGAGTTTTGGTATGAACGTGGACAAAACGGCAATCTTGTCGTGATACAGCATAATCTATTCTTTCGGCCAAATCAGCGCCGGGGTCCTTTCCGTCGCGCACCTGATGAACATCAAGTCCGATATATTTCCCCAATCCACGATATACCAAACCCGAGGCTATGGACAGGCCTTTCATGCCCCAACGGCGCTGAAATGGTATAATATCTTTCCGTTGCCCGGCCCGCTGAGTCACAATGGCGTTAACCGATAATAAGCCTTGTTGTCGTCTCTCTATATTGACCGGATGACTTTCCAGTACATGGTGACACTTGGCAAGATAGGTATTGAGGACTTCTGCGGTCCGCTGAGCCCGGGGATCGTTGCCCGCACTTTTATGGGGCAGAGCGGCAAGCATGGGACAAAACCGTTGAACCGGGTCGGTGTCGCTCACCAGGGGTGAAACCGGACCACGAATTTTTAGAATACCATCGAGCATTGTCGTTTGCGCAAAAGATACTTCCATCCCGGAAAGTTTCCTTGAAGCCACGCTCTCTATAAGGTCCAATGCTTGATCAGCGGGAATCTCAGGGCGGTGCTTCTCAATATGGAGCACACCTTTCACATTCTTAACGGAGACGAAATGGGCCAGAATAGCAACTTCGTCATAGCCGATGTCTAGATCTGCTCCCAGTGCTTCGAGATACCCTCGTCCGGGGAATTCATCCTCACTGTAACCGAACATTGCGAAATGGGCATTTTCACTGGGAAGCGCAATTCCGGGCCGGGCCGCGTGAAATAGGCCGTTTGCTCCAAGCGCCGCCAATGAGTCCAAATGAGGGGTACGAGCGGCTTGCAAAGGCGTTTTATGTCCAAGTTCTGGGTATGACCTGTCACCCAGACCATCGAGCAGAACAAGTAAACAACGGGAATGTGAAACGGAATTCATAATATTTTTACTTTTTAATGGTAATTAATCGGCAGTCACCCGCAGGTGGTTTAATATATAAGGTATAGGTAAAGCCTATGGCCATGTCGGTCCATATCGAAAATAACTAATTGACATTATACACTAAACGTTCTAGTAGTTCCTTATGATTTTTGATCTTCACGTACATACCACTATATCACCATGCAGTCAATTGACCTTGGATGAAATTATCAGTCATGCCGAGGCCAAAGGTCTTGATGGTATTTGCATCACCGATCACGATACCATGGCGGTAAACCGGTTGTTGCAGGAAGGCTCACGTAATGAAGGCCCTTGTATTATCTTTGGGATGGAATATGCAACCAGGGAAGGAGACTTTCTACTCTTTGGCCCATTTGAAGATATCCGCCCCCATATGACAGGGCCGGAGCTTTTGCACCATGTTGCAAGTGAAGGTGGGGTGGCGGTGGCCGCGCATCCTTGCAGGACTGGACGGCCTGTTTCTGAGGCTTTGATGCATGGCGGACTCTGCCCCATTATGGAGACGACTAACGGAAGAAATAAAGGGTGGGAAAATAGGGCAGCCACCCAGTTGGGTGATAAATACGGTGCCACTCACATCGGAGGGTCCGATGCTCATACCTTAGCGGAATTGGGCAAGATAAAGACTAAATTCCATGAGCCGATTCACTGCCGTGCAGATTTTATTCAAGCCTTGAAGAACAAAACATTCTCGCCCCTGCCACAACTCACCCCCGCTTGAGCAATCAGGTACTGGTTGATAGGACCACCCAGGAGGGCAAAAGCCCGATGAACGAGAGAAAACATAATTCCTCTTCAACCAACTGTCGCTTTTAATGACTATCTCTTTATATCATCCCTACAAGTCATCAGCAACTAATTTCTTGTATCTGTGCACTTCACCTTTGTGAAATCAAAAACTTGTAAGTGTTGATCAGCGTTATTTTTTGTTCAAGATCTGTCTCAGCAGGTGCGGTAATCCTTACCTGCATGATACATTCTTTTTGATTCTTTCTTTAGCTTCCTCCCAGTCGGATATTTTAATTTTCCCGCAGGACAATACCTGTGTACGGTCTTTGAGTATTTCTTCATGCCAATCAGGGGATCTAAACACAGTGTCATCTCTTGCCAAGTCATCCCAAAGTGTTTCCAGCAGATCAAGTTTTTGTTCGTACGTGTACTCCGACAAAGCTAGGCCAACACGTTCCATAGTATAGCTCCAGATGAAAAAGAGAGGTTTAGTACGTCACCATGATACTAACTGTGTTTATTAGATGCAACTAACCTGGGGCAACGATAAATTTTCTGTTTTTCTGCTCAACAGTCCTCTCCTTGGGAGTTTTTCAAAAGAGTATGTTTAGTGGAATTAGAAAACACTTATTGGAGAAGAAAGGATTAATGGTCTATAAACATAGTATAACGGGGCCTGGAGATAGAGGAATCAGGTTGGGCTAAGTGGTGCTAGCTAGAGCGGATGATCAAGAACCAAGAAAAATAATTGAAGCTGATACGCAATATTAGTGGGGAATGAATATGGAAAAAGTGATACTTGCCAATTGGAAAGGTTGGATTGGGCCGGGAAACACAGATCACTGGTTCGACATTTTTCTGAAGCATTATCGGCCTGTTGATGGTTTGGAAGTGGTGGTGGCCACGGGTTTTGTACAGATGGCCCGGGCAGCAGCTCGTTTGCAGGGACATGAAGGTATAACAATTTGCGCTCAAGTAGTATCCCCCTATCCTCCAGGGGGGTATACCGGGGAGGTTCCGGCCCAATGGCTCAAAGGATTAGCAGAATATGTTTTGGTTGGTCATCGGGAAAGAGAGAAATATTTTCATGAGGACGATTTGCATGTTGCGCGGCAGGTTTCGGAAGCGCGTCATGCCGGGTTAACGCCAATAATCTGTATGGATCGGAAAGGTGCGCGGAGGCGGTTAGCTGTTATAAACGATGATGACCAAAGGGGTAGCCTGCTTGCCTACACGCCTTCGGAGGCCGATGCTCTTGAGAACGTCGATGAGGAGCGGGAGATAAATGAGTCGGTGGAGTTGATAAGTGTCCTTTCCGGTGGTGGGAAGGTGTTGTATGGTGGAGGGGTGGATCGAAATAACGCGGCGCGGCTCATCTCATTGCCCGGAGTGGCAGGACTGATGGCCGGCCGCGGTTGTCTGGATCCCTTGGAATTTGCAGAGTTGGTGGCTAACGTAGCCCCTTGTATTTAAATAAGTGACAAGCAATAACCTATATAACCACTGATAAATAAAATTCCGTGTATCCTATTTGTTCCTTGGTTGTGGCTGAGAATGGGTACCAGAACGACGGTGAAAAAGAGCATGACGGGTAGGTCTCGCAGTAATAGATCAGAAGAGAGGTCGAAGGGATGAATGGTTGCGGTTAATCCCAATACCATAAAGAGGTTAAACATGTTTGAGCCGATAACATTGCCTATTAGAAGACTTGTTTCTGAACGGCGAAGAGCGGCTAGGCTGGAGGCGAGTTCAGGCAGGGATGTGCCCACGGCGGCGAGGGTTAGTCCAATAATCAAGTCGCTTACCCCGAAATAGCGGGCAGCGTTGGCCGCACCTTTGATGAAAATATTGGATCCAAAAGAGAGTAAGATTAGACCTCCGACGATAAGTAGAGAGCAGATCATTACGGAAGGGGGGACCTCTATGGTGTTCTCCTCAATATCGCATATTTTTTTCTTGCTGAGCTCATGACTGCAGGCGAAATAAGTATAGCTGATCAGGGTGATAATGAAAATAATGCCGAGAGTGCGGGGGAATATCCCAAAGTAGGCTGCCGTGATGAGTAAGATGCTACCGGTTATTACCAGGAAGAGTTCGATGCGCACAGCCCGTAATGTAAGGCGAAGTGGGACAAAGATCGCACAACATCCGAGAATCAGTCCTATATTTGCAATGTTGCTACCCACAACGTTGCCGATCATAATATCGGGATAGCCATGAATGGAAGCGGTGAAAGACACGAAAAGTTCGGGTACTGAAGTTCCGAAGGCGACCACGGTTAGGCCGATGAGCAGGGGAGACATGCCCAAGCGTTTGGCTAATTTAGTTGCACCGGAAACCAGGACCTCTCCGCCGCCCACTAACATAATAAGGCCGCCGATAATAAATAAAAATGATATTAAAATTGGTGGTAGGTTGGTAAATATGGTCATGGGTTTACTATTACTCTCCAGTCAAGTTCATCGTGGAGGTCATATGCCTCCGAACTGATATTTTTTAATTGCTTTTTTATAGCACTTAGCTGGGGCATGGAGGAGAACTCTGGTAGTTGTTCTTCCACCCGGCGTGGTGGGCGGACTTTCATTTTTTGTTCCAGCCGTTGATTGTTTTCGGGGTTTATGCCACCCTCCATGGAACCGGAACGATAGGAAGTATCCCCGTCTAGAGTGCGCAGGAAGCTCATGATGGAGCTGATATCGTTTTGTTTGTAAAACACTTCGATTTCCTCTGCAATATTTTCCCAGTCATCTGAAAGAAGGGCAATGTTTTTTCGATATACTTCCACTTGATTGGAAAGAGCATCATAAGTATCAAAAACTAGGTTTTTAAAGCGACCACCATTAGTGAATCCTCTGAGCTTTAGGCCACTGAAAAGACGTTTGCGGATAGTTGGTGATTCTGTGAGATAAGGATCGTAAAAAGGAAGATATTGTTGACCCGCCAGTTTTAAAAAAGATTGGATAAGCTTTTCATCTTTAAGTAATATGTACATTCTGACAAATTCAAAACCTATGATTCGTTCCAATCTGGCCGAAGAGTTAAGAACTTGATTGTCATATTCTTTAATATCCTCTTCTATGAGTTTACGAAAACCGAAGTAACGATCAGCGATCTGTTTTTTAATTTCCAGCGTGAGAACATCTTCTATGTTTTGTTCCATTGTTGAGAGAGCCTCCGGGCAATGTTCGTCACCTCGGATAGGTGAAGGTGATATTGGGAACGCGAAAGAGATAAATTAAATAATTTAAATATTCTTTTTTTTCGCGACCTCTAGTTCATAGTACATCATATTAATAGTAGCCGGTAAAAAGGTGGCTGTTGAATAAAAAATAGTAGAGGGTGGTTCATCTGTAGGAGGAAAACTATGGATGAGTTGAGCTTTTGTAATGTTATAAAAAAAATAAATAATTGTTCCCTCGTGTACCCTTATTTCGGCTTAATTTAACAATTGCGAGTAAACTAAGTGTACCGTATTGGTAAAACTTTTTCACATTGATTATGAGAAGAAAATATCTATGAGTTCATTTTCTGCTGATGAAGGAAAAAATAGAGTTCGTGAAGCTGCTGATATCGTACAGGTGATCGGTGAAGTGGTGGAATTGAAAAAAGCGGGAAGTTCATTTATGGGGCGATGCCCTTTTCATGGAGAAAAAACCCCTTCCTTTAGTGTGCATCCGCAAAGGCAATTTTTTCATTGTTTCGGCTGTGGTGAATCGGGAGATGTTTTTTCTTTTATGATGAAATATCATAATTTTTCATTTCCAGATGCGTTACAGGAGTTGGCTACACGGTTTAGGGTTGATCTCCCAAAGCCGGAGTTGAGTGAAGAAGACAAAAAACGGCTTCGTCAACGGGAATTAATTTATAAGGCCAACGAGGTAGCAGCTGAGATTTACCACGCTTATTTACTAAATAATCGGGAAGGGGAGGGGGCCATGGCTTATTTGGCAGAACGCGGTGTTCCGCAGTGGGCCATTGAGTCTTTTCAGCTGGGGTATGCTCCTGCACCAGAGGGGAATAACTGGCGCTTTCTCGCTGATGCATTGGCGCGTAAAGGAGTTACTGAAAAAACTGCCCTGGAGGCTGGGCTTGTTGTTTCTAAGCAACGTGGCGGAGTTTACGATAAATTTCGTGATCGCATAATGTTTCCGATTCGTGATATGAGTGGCAAAGTTGTGGCCTTTGGCGGACGTATTCTTGGGGATGGTAAACCGAAATATATGAATTCTCCAGAAACCCCGGTCTTTGATAAAAGTCGGCTTCTCTACGGACTCCATATGAATAAGGATAGTGTTCGTCAAGCTAAACGAGCTGTGGTGGTCGAGGGATATTTTGATCTTCTGATGCTCTCCGTACATGGCGTGAAAAATGTTGTGGCTCCACTTGGTACTTCCCTGACCAAAAAACATGTCCATTCTCTAAGGGGATACTGTGATGAGGTGGTTTTGTTTTTTGATGGCGATTCAGCTGGGTTAAGGGCAGCGATGCGGTCGGTTCCCATTTTTTTGGCTGAACAGGTTAATGCCAGGGTCGCCTTGTTGCCCGATGGTCATGATCCGGATTCCATGGTTCGTGAACAAGGCACGGAAGCGGTGGAAAAACTGGTATCTGATGGCGCGCCCTTGGCAGAGTTTCTTTTTGATGCTCTTGTTAAAAAATACGGCATGACTCTTGAAGGAAAGAGCCATATTATTGGTGAGCTCTCAAACTTGATTAAAAGTGGTACTGAATCGGTCCAACGTTCTTTAATGGTATCCCATTTCAGTGAAAAGCTTGGAGTCAAACAATCTCATTTTCAAGCTGGTGAGCCGCCACCGGCGTTACCTGTCCCGCAAGAAGATCCTGTTTTTATCATGGAGGACAGAGGGCGGAAACCTATAAAGCTTTCTCGTAAGCAACGTCAACTTCTAGATTTTTTGATTCTCTATCCTGAGTTTTTTGTTGAGTTACAGGCTGCCGGTTGTGAGGTGGTCTTACGTGGGCACGAGGCTGAAGATATAATTAACTGTATGAAAGAGTTGGACACCGGCGGTAATTTAACCCCGGAGTTGTTGGTTAACAGTCTTGGGAACGCGGGGGCTCGTGACTATGTCGCAAAGCTTCTTATGGAGGAGTCGGCTTTTTCTTCACCTGAAAGTGGTGAAGAGTGGGCTCGTGGCATGTGCGATGAGCTTATAGAGTGGTTAAAATCATTTCTACAAACTCAAAGTAGTAAAGAGTTGCAGGAGCAAATAGCTGAAGCACAGCGAAGGGGAGACACGGCTCTGCTTATGGAGCTGTTAAAAAGAAAACAGGAAATGAGAAAGATTGTTATTTGCCGAACAACTTGTTGAAAAAAAAATAAAATCGATTAGTATGTCTTTTAGGGGTTGCATAATGGTAATCGATATCGTTCTCGTTGGCACGTAATGTGCAAACCGATTCCGGGCCAAGGGATTCGGGCGGGTGCCATATTGAGAAGAAGTTTATTTTGAGACCAGATAAGTATAGGTTTTAAATTGTGTTATGTGAAAACCATAAGCATGTGAAGAGTACTTCGTGGAGTATTTTCTTCCGATAACCTAGAAATCTGGCTAAAAGATCATAAGTCAAAGTACTTATTCATTGAGATAGTGTATCCCGGGGGGTGGTGGTGATGAAGATGAGAGAACTTTTTCATGAGAAGGAACCCGATGGAAATGGATTGGGACAAATTGAAGGAAGTGATACTGCTGACCTAACAGGAATGTTCGGTGCGGTTAATGATGGACTACAGTTCAAGGGATCGTTTGGTGATGATGTCCCTGAGAATACAGAGGGGCAAATAGCCAAATTTGAGCGAAGAAAAGGGGCTCGCCGGCGTCAGGCAACTGATCGTCGTCAGGTTTATAATGTCGATCCGATGAATATTTATCTTCGTGAAATGGGGAGCCTGTCTTTGCTCAGCCATGAAGAGGAAATTGAACTGGCTGAATTGGTTGAAGAGGGTGAGAGGAAGGTGCAGGAGGCTGTTCTACAGTTGACCATTGGCCTTTCAACCTTGAATGATTTGGCTAAGGGGCTCAATAGCGGTCGCTTGAGGATTAATACGGTTCTCAAGGGTTTGTCGGAAAATGATGCTAAGTCTTTTGATAATATAAAAAAGGGTTTTCTCGATAAAATCGCGGAGGCCAATAGTTTGAACGAAAATCGTCTTCGTTTATTCAAACAGCTGAAGGCTAGTTTTGATAATCAAGAAAAAAAATTAGAACTCATCCAGGAGATCAATGATAGTGCCTTGGAGATTGCTAAACTTTTTAGCTCTTACCGATTGTATGGTAAGGGGATTTTTTCCATAGCCGAAGCGGTTACGGAGTTGAATCATAATTTCCGAAAAGTACGCATTAAAGTTCAGCAACAGGAGCAGTTGGCGTCCCGAAGAGCTGAATCCAATGGTGAGGATGTTGTTTTTGCTAACCATGAAATTGAAAAGCGTATTACTCTGGAGTTAGCCGAGAGTTTTGGTATTTGTTTTCATACTTTTAATGAATTGATGGTTGATATCGCCGACGGTCGGGAGACTGCCAAGCAGGCAAAAGAGTCACTTATTAGGGCGAATTTACGGTTAGTTATTTCCGTATCTAAAAAATTCCTTAACCGTGGTCTGCAATTACCTGATTTAATACAAGAAGGTAATATCGGGCTAATGAAAGCGGTTGAAAAATATGATTACAAGCGAGGTTATAAGTTTTCGACCTATGCCACCTGGTGGATTAGGCAAGCCATAACCAGGGGGATTGCCGATCAGGGGCGGACTATTCGTTTACCGGTTCATATGATCGAGACGATTAATCGTATGCTTCGTTTTTCCAAGGACTTTAAGCAGCTGGAAAGCAGGGAGCCCACGCCGGATGAAATGGCAGTACAGTTGGGGACCGAAGTAGATAAGATTCAAGTGGCTTTAAAAATTGCCAAAGATGCAATTTCCCTTGATGCACCAGTTGGTGATGAGGAAGATACTATCCTTAGCGATTTTATAGAGGATCATGCTCATCCTGACCCCCAAGAAGCTTCCATGACTGAGAGTCTGAAGCGTTGCCTTTGTCAGGTTATGGCCTCCTTGACACCAAGGGAAGAAAAGGTTTTACGCATGCGTTATGGGATTGACGTGGGTTTTGATTATACTTTGGAAGAGGTGGGTCGGTGCTTTGCGGTGACCAGGGAGCGGATTCGTCAGATTGAGGCTCAGGCTATTAAGAAGCTACGTCATCCCACCAGAAGTGGGGATTTACGACTGTTTATTCAGGAATAACGAAAGGTAAAATTACTCGGCTAAGGTTACGTTGAGGTTAGTTGATTGCTTTTTGTCGACGCTTGAAAACAAAAATAAATTCCTGATGAGTAGCGTTTGTTTCTATTTTCGTCCAAATGTTTTGAGCTGAGTTTTTAATCCTTTTTATTTTTATCATTTTTATAGCGCCCATTTTCTTCTAAAGGTTGAAAATGGGCGTCTTTGTTTGTTAATGATATAGCTGGGCTTGGAAAATAAATTACTCAATCTTATTTGTCTTCGTTTCTGTTATCTGTTTAGAAGTAAGAAGAGTAAGTTAACACTTCCTGTGGAAGTAGGCAATTGTGTTTCTATTTTCTAATATTGTTTACTGAATTGTTATTAAGCGATCGCAGGCACCTGTGACCACTAACCTTTGTTCAAATTGTTTTTCCATGTTTCTACCTGATAAATTTTTGAATAAATATTGTGTTTTGGCTAAGAGAATGATTTATGGATAATGATGGCCTAAAAGGATGGTTGACTCTTTCTGCGATTCCTGGTTTGGGCCCGGCGTTGATTCATCGTTTGGTTAAACGGTTCGGTTCTCCTGCAGGAGTTTTCGAGGGGAGGGAGAAGGACTTTGCCGAGATAAAAGGAATCGGGCGGGCCATGGCCCGACGGTTAAGTGATCGTATTGTAGTAAAGAACATAGTTGAGGCTGTAGAGCGTCAGCTCGAATATTGTGATCGTAACAATATTCATTTATTGTGTTATGAGGACAATGATTATCCTTCTCTTCTCAGGGAAATATATGATCCTCCTGCTGTTCTTTATGTACGCGGAGATATGGGTTGTCTAAATTCTCCTTCTGTAGCTATAGTCGGTTCGCGTGCTGCGACATCTTATGGTAAGCGGACAAGTTTCCAGATCGCAGAAAATTTGTCTGGAAGGGGAGTGACTGTGGTGAGCGGTTTGGCCTTGGGAGTAGATAGTGAGGCCCATAAGGGCGCGCTACAGGGTGGTGGGGCTACCGTAGGGGTGCTTGGGTGTGGTATTGATGTGGTTTACCCTCGTCCTAATAAAAAATTGTTTGAAAAAGTGGCAAATGGCGGGGTGGTTATAAGTGAATATGGACCTGGGGTGCAGCCTGAAGGGTTCCGCTTTCCAGCTCGAAACAGAATCATTAGTGGGTTGAGTTTGGGCGTTGTAGTGGTGGAAGCCGCCCTACGTTCTGGATCATTAATTACCGCCCGTATGGCATTGGAACAGGGAAGGGAGGTTTTTGCCGTACCGGGTAGGGTGGATTCGGTAAAGAGTGCGGGAACTCATCATCTTATTCGAGAGGGCGCGGTGTTGATTCATCAAGCAGGGGAGATTCTAGATGAACTTGGCATCGTGGGCATGATTGAGCAGTCGTCAAAGGAAAGTAAAGTACCGTTGACGGAGATGTGTAGCGAAAGTGAAAAACAGCTTCTTTGTTCTCTTGAAACGTATCCCAAGAGTATTGACGAGATAATAGGATATTCTGGTTTAACGCCAGCTGAGATTCATGATATATTATTACGTCTCGAGTTACGTGGCTTAGTTCGCCATCTTCCGGGACAGCAATATGAAAAAGTATGAAAAAGGATATTTGTGTGAATAAGAAAATGTTGGCACCGTCGATTTTGTCGGCGGATTTTTCACGTTTGGGTGAGGATATACGGGCGGTTGAAGAAGCTGGGGCCGATGTGATTCATATTGATGTTATGGATGGGCATTTTGTCCCGAACATCACTATTGGGCCCTTGGTAGTGCAGGCGGTACGAAAAATTACCGATCTACCATTGGATGTTCATTTGATGATCACCGAACCGGGTCGTTATGTACAAGATTTTGCCGATGCTGGAGCTGACTGGATAACAGTTCATGTTGAGGCGTGTACCCATTTGCATCGTACAGTGGGGATGATAAAGGATTTGGGAAAAATTGCCGGAGTTGTTCTAAATCCAGCTACTTCACTCTCAACACTTGATTACATCCTCCCTGATTTGGATTTGGTGATGTTGATGAGTGTAAATCCTGGGTTTGGTGGGCAATCTTTTATTCCTTCGACCTTGGATAAGGCACGTATGCTGAGGAAAAAATTAGATGAAATCGGGAGCGCTGCGGGGATAGAAATAGACGGCGGGGTGAGTACGGAAACCATCGCAGAGATAGAGGCAGCTGGGGTGAATATTTTTGTTGCTGGTTCAGCGGTTTTTGGAAGCGATGATTATAAGGTCGTGATTAAGCAGTTGAAGGAGCGCGGCAAATTTTAATTAAAACCACTGGTGAGCACCATGGAAATAAAACGTTTCACTTCCTACAAGGCCTATGAGAAGTTATCGCATTTATCTCAGAGTCCCATTGATCTAACAGTTGGAGATGTGGTTAACGCAGATCGTATCGAGAAATATAAGGTGTCGCAAAACGGTTTTGATTATCTGTTTGCTACTCAACGCATTGATGATCAGATACTGGCGGAGTTGCAAAACCTGGCGGACGAGGCGCGGGTGGTTGAACAATTCATGGCCATGAAGCAGGGCGAATCGATAAATTGTATCGAAGGCTGGGAAAGTGAAAATAGACAGGTGCTTCATACAGCCTGTCGCGATATTTTTCGTGCTATCCCTTCCGCCCCAGAGGCTACTGAAACTGCAAAAAAAGAGTTAAATACGCTGGAGAGATTTTTAGCAGATCTTGACTCGGGCGTGTTTGTTAATGAAAAGGGTGAAAAGTTTGACACCATGGTGCAGGTAGGCATTGGTGGTTCGGACTTGGGGCCCAGGGCGCTGTATCTGGCACTTAAGAATTACTTGTTGGAAGGACGCGAAGTACGGTTTATTGCTAATGTTGATCCTGATGATGTAGCCGAGGTGCTGGCTGATATAAATTTAGAAACCACATTGGTAAATGTGGTTTCTAAAAGCGGTTCAACTCTGGAAACGCTGACCAACGAATCCCTCGTTCGTTCGGTATTTCAGGGGGCCGGACTTGATCCTGCCCTCCACTTTATAGCGGTTACCGGTGAAGGTAGTCCCATGGATGATTCGTCCCGTTATTTAGCAACTTTCCATATGTACGATTATATAGGAGGTCGCTATTCTGTTACCTCAATGGTGGGAGCGGTTTCTCTTGCCTTTGGCCTAGGGTTTGATAATTTCAAGGAATTGTTGCGTGGGGCCAATGATATGGATTTGGCCGCCGAATCACGGGATATGCAGAGTAATTTATCGTTATTGACAGCCATGATCGGAATCTGGAACCGTAACTTTTTAGGTCACGAGACAGTGGCTGTATTGCCTTATAGTCAGCCGTTATCAAGGTTTACTGCCCATCTTCAGCAATGTGATATGGAGAGTAATGGGAAGTCTGTGGGGCGGAATGGAGATTTGGTGGATTGGAAGACCGGGCCGATAATTTGGGGAGAGCCCGGTACTAACGGGCAACATGCTTTTTATCAGTTGCTTCATCAAGGTACCACTGTGGTTCCCGTTGAGTTTATCGGCTTTCGTAGTAATGTGTATGATCTTGATATTAATATTAATGGAACAACTTCCAGGCAAAAATTGGTAGCTAATATGCTAGCCCAATCATTGGCTTTTGCCATTGGCAAGAAAGATTCTAACCCTAATAAAAACTTTGGTGGCAATAGGCCGGGTTCGGTACTACTTGGTGAGCGGCTCACTCCCTATTCCATGGGTGGTTTGCTTGCGCTTTATGAGAATAAAATAGCCATGCAGGGGTTTTGCTGGGGGGTTAATTCTTTTGACCAGGAAGGGGTGCAGCTCGGCAAGGTATTGGCCGGTAGGTTGTTGGATCTTATGGTGAAGGCTGAGGAGGGAAGTGAATGTATGGCTAGTGAGATTTCACTGGAAGAGTCACTTCTCAGAGCAGCAAAGATCCTGTAATACGTATTTACATTATAATCTGGGTAGCCTCGGTTAATTCAAGGAAAGGTTTTTCTTGTTGACAAAGAAGTTCAGGGGGTTTAAGGTCGCAAACTGAATAAGTATTCATCGGGCCGTCATATATCCTATATTTGTATGTGGGATATATGAACATTTCCGTTGAGATATGATAAGATAGGTAATTTGATTAATCATATTAAAGGAGGACCTCTGATGTCTAAGCATGACACTCCCTTGCTGGATGAACTGGAGAGCGGCCCTTGGCCAAGCTTCGTTACCGACATGAAAAGGCAGGCTGAGAAAAAACCCGAAGTTTGGGATATTCTTGGTCAGCTTGAGCTTTCTTTCAAGGATAAAATCACTCATTGGAAGCATGGCGGAATCGTTGGTGTTTTCGGTTACGGTGGTGGTATCGTAGGTAGATATTCTGACGTACCTGATAAGTTCCCTGGTGTGGAGCATTTTCATACTGTACGTATTAACCAGCCTGCCAGTAAATATTACTCCACAGAGAATCTCCGTGCACTCATGGATCTCTGGGAGAAATATGGTTCCGGTATGACCAATATGCACGGTTCAACCGGTGATATGGTTTTACTCGGTACAAGAACTGAAAATCTTGAGCCTCTCTTCTGGGACCTCACCCACGATCTGAAACAAGATCTTGGTGGATCCGGTTCTAACTTGCGTACACCTTCTTGCTGTTTGGGTAAATCTCGCTGCGAGTGGGCATGTTATGATACGCAAGAGACTTGCTATCATTTGACCATGCATTATCAGGATGAGATTCATCGTCCTGCTTTCCCTTACAAATTTAAATTTAAATTTTCCGGTTGTCCCAATGACTGCGTTGCGTCCATCGCTCGTTCAGATATTGCGGTTATCGGTACCTGGAAAGATGATATCCGCATCGATCAGGCAGCAGTAAAAGAATATGTTGCTGGTAATTATCCTTCCAACGCTGGTGCTCATGCAGGCGGCGATTGGGGTGCATTTGATATCGAGAAAGAGGTTATTGGTCTTTGCCCCACCGGTTGTATGTCCATGAACGGTGATGAGCTGGTTATTGATAATGCTGAGTGTACTCGCTGTATGCATTGTCTCAACGTAATGCCAAGAGCTTTGCGTCCAGGTAAAGAGCAAGGTGCTTCCATCTGTGTTGGTGCTAAAGCTCCGATTCTTGATGGTGCTCAGTTCGCAACTTTGATCGTTCCTTTCATGAAAGTATCCGCTGACAACGAATTCGAAGAATTAATCGATTTCATTGAGAAAGTATGGGACTGGTGGATGGAAGTTGGTAAAAACCGCGAGCGTGTTGGTGAGACCATGCAACGTATTGGTCTGCCCACCTTTATTAATGTAATGGAACTTGATCCGCTGCCTCAGCATGTTAAAGAGCCACGTTCTAACCCTTATGTCTTCTGGAAAGAAGAAGAAGTTGGTGGTTGGGATCGTGATATTAAGGAATTCAGAAAGCGTAACGCTATGTAATTTCTTGGTTACCGGATTAATATATTATTATAATTTTTATAAGGAGGCTTAAATCATGGGTTACGATCCGAAAAATCCTATGGTAGGCAGAATAACTGACCTAGGACCGCCAAAATACGATAAATTTCTGCCCCCGGTTATTTTAAATAATAAGGGCAAATGGCTCTATCATGAGATTCTTGAGCCAGGTGTTCTCGTACATGTTTCTGAGACCGGAGACGAGGTTTACACCATTCGTGTAGGTTCTGCTCGTTTGATTTCCATCGAGCATATTCGCGAAATGTGTGATATTGCAGATAAACATTGTGACGGATACTTAAGGTTTACCACCAGAAACAACGCTGAATTCATGGTTGATGCCAAGGATAAAGTTGCTCCTCTGTTGGAAGATCTCAAAAGCCGCGGCAATAAATTTCCTGTCGGTGGTACTGGTGCTTGTGTTACCAACCCTGTTCATACTCAAGGTTGGGTACATTGTCATACACCTGCAACTGATGCTTCCGGACCGGTTAAGGCCGTAATGGATGATCTGTTCGAGTATTTTGGTTCTATGACCTTACCTGCACAGGTTCGTATTGCTCTTGCTTGTTGTCTTAACATGTGTGGTGCTGTACATGCTTCTGATATCGCTATTCTCGGTGTGCATCGTATGCCTCCGATGATTGATCATGAGCGTATCTCTGGTGTATGTGAGTTACCTCTGGCAATTGCTGCTTGTCCTTTGGGAGCTGTAAAGCCTGCTAAAGCAGAAGTAAATGGAGAGGAAATCAAAACCGTTAAGGTTAACGCTGAGCGTTGTATGTTCTGTGGTAACTGTTACACCATGTGTCCTGCCATGCCTTTGGCAGATCCTGATGGTGACGGTATTGCGATCTTGGTTGGTGGTAAGGTTTCCAACTCTCGGTCGGCCCCGAAATTCTCCAAAATGGTTATTCCTTTCTTGCCTAACACTCCGCCACGTTGGCCGGAGACCACCGAGGTTATTCGAAAAATCCTCGTGGTTTATGCTAAGAACGCTAATAAATACGAGCGTCTTGGTGAGTGGGCTGAGAGAATTGGTTGGGAGAAATGGTTTGAAATGTGTGAGATTCCATTTACCGATAAGTCTATCGATGATTATCGCTTGGCTTACGATACATGGCGTACAACCACTCAGTTCAAGTACACCAGCCATATTAAATAATTAATGTGAGCACATCCCGGTCTTGCTTTGCAAGACCGGGATTTTTTCCTGTCATTCACCAAAGAGGAGAATAGGAATGGCCTTGAGTAAAGAAGAGCTTAAAGAAAAAATCTTGGAAAAAGCCATGAAGGCAGCTAAGCCTCAGCTTTATGTAAAAGATTTTTATAAGTGTGATCCCGAGACAAAACCTCGTGCCATCAAAAATGCCGCCAATGAGTTGGTAAAAGAAGGCAAGATGACATTTTGGTCTTCAGGATCCACCACCATGTATGCCGCAAAGGGTCGCGCTAAGGATGAGGAAGGTGAAGGAGGAATCTAATAATTGATTTCTTAAATGTTATCTTCTCATTTGAAAGCTGTGACAAGAGGAGTCCATGCGGTTTTTTTATTTATCGCTGAATTCCTATTCGTCATACGTAAAGCAGAGTGCCGGTAATGGTCTCTGCTTTTTTTTATTTGTTTATATCTATATGTCTCAATTTCCTCTTTTTCGATTTGATTTTCTTGAATCCACCAATGTGACGGCTAAAGAGTATGGCGATAACGGTGCGTTAAGTCCTACCGTTATTGTGGCCGGGAGTCAGAGTGCTGGAAGGGGCCGTGATGATCGAGTTTTTGTATCCCCCCCCGGTGGATTGTATATGTCCATTATCCTACGT
>JAOTSI010000179.1 GCA_029865005.1 Desulfobulbaceae bacterium | reverse complement strand
ATGGGGGGGCCCTGTAATCTGCCGCAAAATTATTACCTTCACCATAGATATGTTGATCCATAAAATCCATTTCCGCCATGGCAGGTAGATCATATAGATTATGAGCCCAGTTTGTTCCGGTAATGGGAACTTTCACACCGATTCGCTTGAGATAATCATGCATTTCCCTAAAATATCCCTGCATCATGGAAGTTGTTGCCCTTCTCCCCTCCCCGCTTTCCCAAACTTTGCGAGTTTTGCGCTTAGACAAGCCATTACTTTTGGCAAAGCTATCGAGTCGATCCCGAAACCGTTTTGCCAATTCTGGATGCCCCTTAGTATTTTCTGGAGTCAGGAAAAAATGGGTTGTCAGGTCATTTTCATTAGTAATCAAACAGAGAGCGAAAACGGGATCATTTTTATAACGTAAGCCAGTATAAGGGTTAAGATGGGTCCATAGTTTTTCGGCATATTCTTTTTGTAAATCAATTAGCAACGGGTCTATCAAACTGGCACCTTTCCCGTCATACGGTAGGGATTCACTATTTTTGATTCCATCGCCATCCCGGAATTTTCTACTCACCAACAAATCCAAAAATATATAGATTCCTCTCATTTTTAGTTCATTGATAAAATAATCCAACCGATCCCAATTTTTATAATTAAAGTGACGAGAATCATTGTTATTTTTATAATCAATAAGACCACGACCAGCCCACGGGGCATCCATGTGATGAAGTCGCACCATGTTAAACCCCAGTGATGCGATTCTGGCGGCGACCTTGGTGGCGTCTTTTTTATCTGGGAAACAAGCTCCGGCGCTTAAGGCAATACCCCAGAATTTTATCTCCATGCTATCTTCGAAAACAAATGTGTTGTCTTTAGTTTGAAGAAAGCCGTGGATACCTGCTGGTTTTTCATTTAGAAAAGAGACATCGGCTAGGATGGTGTCGGAGGTGAGTTCACTTACGTACCAAGAGGAATCATAAGGGAGAGGAGTTGTTTGAGCTACCGCTGCTTGAATTATTTGGACGTATATGAATATGGATACTGTTGCGATGAGTGCTTTTATGATTGAGGACATGGAGAGACCTCTTGGCTTAGGTAATATGTTGTTATTTATTTTTCAATGGTTAGTAAGTTATTATGCCAGGTGGCAACAAGAAGCAATATTGTTGGCTTCAGAATTTCAAGGGGATCTCTCGGTTCAGCCGGGCACCCACAAGGGGATGCCCCTACAGCCGTCAGGCTGATTCTTACAACAGCAAGATATTGCAATATAAAATATACTTGCATCTTGCTATGCGCTGTAGGGGCACCCCTTGTGGGTGCCCGCTGAGCTAATTGAAATAATGGAAAATTATTATTTTCACATTAACTATTAGCAATAAATAAATGGATGTAGTTTAGGATAATTAAGGAGGGCACCCACAAGGGGTGCCCCTACAGTCCGAGATAGGCTACAAGCTTGTTTTACTATGCAATACCATCACTTTACACTATTCATCCTGTTGATTATTGAGGTGTCCCTAGGCAGTTATCGACATAACCTTCAAGTGATGCACCTACCAATTATATTTTTGAAACTTTTTTCACAAAGCTCGCTGGAAGGACCATTCAGAAATAGAACTATTCACAGGAGTTAAAGCAACAGATTCTGGAACGGTACCTACTTCACGGCCGAAAGTATCGGCCATGGCCGCCACCAGAAAGACCATTTGCTCGGATTGAGCGCCCATCCAAACTGTTGCCAAGGTTAAGAACCAAGTTCCGGCGCAGCCAATAAGAGCCCAAGCGAGCATTCCACCAGAATGATCAGGCGGTGTTTTCCAGCCGTAAACCGCCAATCGACCGATAACATAAAGCGTAATGGCAATAAACAACCCCAGCGAAAAAACACCGTGTCGCAGGGCAATAAACAGATACTGATTATCCACAGATCTTTGCCCCCCAACCACCGGCACCCCCTGAATACCGTATCCGATCCAGGGACTTTCCTTGATAACGTCTATATAATTATCCAGCAGCTCTTTTCTATAGGCCGCGTTTTCCTGCTCACTGGTCACCGCATTGAACCGGTCAATAGATACATACTCCACAAACTTTATAACCACCGGCGGAGCCACCAGGATAGTGGCAGTTAGTACTAAGGTCAATGCCTTAACCCGGTTACTATTCCACCCAATATAGAGCACTACCAGCCCAGCCACCAAACCCAGCATCGGGCCTCTGGAAATGGACAAAATAAGCCCACCCACATTGAGCACAATCATTGCCAGACCGAAACGAGTATTTTGCCAAACCCTCTGTTTATGGAGCCAAACTGCAAACAAGGTAAAAAATGCCCACATAAGTCCAGCCAAAATGGGATGAGTAAAAGTAGCAGCGACCCGAACAAAGCCGTATCGAGGCAAGCCTGGCAAGCGAATATTCTCAGGCCAAAGCCAATTAAGCGGATCAGTAACCGCAATATCAAACTTGAATTCTGGAAGAGACAACAGAGCCAAGCCAGCCCCGATTACTACGATGACCTTAAGGATCGGAACCCGTAAATAATTATATCGAAAAAAATGTTTCAATAAAATATAGGGAATGAAAATCTGCATGACACGATCAATAACAATATTAATACCATCCTTAACCCCCATGGTATAAAATTCGCTAACAATAGTAATCATGGCATAGGAGAAAACCAACAAATCCATAAATGATAGTTGATGCTCTTTTACTCCACGAAATATCCACCAACAGATAATGGGCAGGGCGGCAAAATGAAAAAAATTTAAATCCGGCAAACCAGGTAGAGGAAAATAATAACCAGTGGGTACAGCCAGTAAAAACGGAAAAAAGAGATAAAGAAATACCCGTTCCGCCGGCAACATAGTTAACATAATGGCGCAGAGCACCAGGGGCAACACAGCCAATGCTTGCATCACTCCCCCTCCACGGAAGGAAAAACCCCAGGAAAACATCTGGTGAGAAACTCCAACCGTCTACGCACATGGGTATCCCGATGATTTTCCCTCACAAAAGATACACCGTTCTCCATACACCGGGTCAGCTCCAAACTATCTACGAGCATCGACACGAGTTTATCGGCAAGATCAACATGGTCGCCAGTATGGAAAACCACCCCCGCCTGCGAATCGACGATTAATTTTTGCAAAGCCGGAGTATCGGAAACCACCAGAGCACAACCGGAAGCCATGCCGTCAAACGCATTTCTAGTCATCTCCAAGGTGAGGTGGGGAATAATCTGAATATGATTTTTGCGCAATTGGGTAAACAACGACTCTCCCCAATCCAAATTCCCGTGAAAATGCACCATATCACCAATGCCCAGTTCACTCGCCAATTGCTCGCTATCATAACGTTGTGGACCGTCCCCATATACATTAAGCACAATGGAGATGCGAGAGGCTATTTCCGCCATACCCCTAAGCAAAACATCCAGCCCCTTTTCCGGCGCAAGACGACCGGCAAAACAGATAGAGATTGGCTGAACAGCGCCCACCTTTGCGAGTTTCTCACCAAACTCCTCTGGCCCGATCATCGATTCCTCTCCGACAATGGGCTGATATATTTCCATCGGGTTACAGGCGTATTTACCATAACGCGACACCACACCCTGCCCCAAAAGAAAGGTGACAGAGGCTGTGCGAAGTGCAGTGGTGTACATTTTCCAACTAAGTTTGGCAAAAAGGTACCAAAGAAACTTTTTTACAGGATTAGTTGTTCGGCTAACCTGGTCCATCTCCAGCTTGCCGACCAGATCACAGTCCATGACATATAAATTAGTCTTGTGAAATTTCTTCGCCAAACGGTGAGCCTGATAACAAGGGGAGAAAAAATAGGGAAAACCACCGCAACCGGTGTGGACAAAATCCGCTTCCTTTATTGCTGCGGTAAGTTGTTTTAGATTATGGCCATAAGATTTTACCCCTTGCAACAGGCTATTGACGTAACGTAACTCCACCATCTTTACCATTCCGTCCAAAGAGTCGAGAGGACCGCTTAGCGAGCCCTGATGGCCGCCATACAATACGGGCGCAGCCAAAATTAATTTCACCCCGGCCGGGAGTAATCTGATGTGGGCAGTCAAGTCAAGGACAGCTGCTCGCTCCATGAGATAATCGCCGTTTACGAGATAAACCGGGATATGTATAACATAGAGGTATTTCAAGGGCTTGTTTTCTCCGATAGAACCATGGTCCTGGCAAAACCGAGCAGCTCATCTTCCATATGGGAGAGGGAAAATTGTTGAGCTCTATTCATTCCCTCATTACGAATCTTTTCTTTGAGCCGGTGATCGGTTAGGAGACGTTGCAAACAGTTACTTAGTGCCCCAACATCACCGTCTGGAGCTATAAGTGCTGTTTTTTCATGCTCCATATGCTCCAAACCACCACCACCGGTAAAGCCTGCCACAGCGCAGCCACAAGCCATAGCTTCCAGCGGAGGCAGAGAAAAGCCTTCAGGGTAACCTATGGCCAAAAAAATATCCGCACGACGATAGTGGGCAGCTAGTTCCCTTTGACTATATTTATTTTCCAATTCGATAAAGTCTGCTTCAGCTGCAAGGTTGGATGGTAATAGCTTGATAGCCTCGCGCGCATCTTCCACGTTACGCCGATTGAGATAGAGCACCGAACCCGGTTTTCGCTCCCTACTATCGGCATGAAACAGTTGAAGGTCAATACCATTGACCACTTCATCAATGGGCAGTTTACTGCATTGTTCCATGTAATTTTTCAGATAATTTGAACAGACCAGGATTGAGGTAAAACCGAAATCCTCATAGGACTTCCCAAGCCCGGTTCCCTTTTCCACCAAGGCCCAATTTTGCACAAAGCCCACTTTGCTACGGGGGGCATAATTTACCGCAGCTGCCGGAATAATCTCTGGACAGATTAGAATATCATCGCCTGTTACCATGGAGAGAAACTCATTTTCGGTTAATTCCGAAATACGATGTTCAAACCAATCAACGGTAAAATTTCCGAGATGGACAGGATAAGCATGGTAGCCATTGCGATTTAGCATCTCACAATGTTGGTAGATAATTCGAACCCCGCCCGAAGGAAGCTGACGTTTACCACGCAGCAATAGTCTTTTGACATGTTGCCATCGGCTCTCGCCGTCCAATCGTTGATTGGTTTGCCCCGGAATGAGGTAGAAAAATTTGGGTTGTCGCTGTTTTTCAGTGGTCATCTCATCATTCCTCAGATATTTGGATTGATGGGTGGTTTGTTGGATTTTTTATAATCCTTAATGGTTTATTATGCCCTATTTTGGGTAACTCATCAGCTCGGTGTAACACTGGCTCGTTTCAACACTTCCCTGTTTACCGAACTAATTGGCCACTATCATGATGCAATGTCGATAGTTTAAGGCTTACAAGGGTCGCTCTCGGTTCAGCCGGGCACCCACAAGGGGTGCCCCTACAGATCCAGAAAAGTTGGAAGCCTTTTCTTATTAGGCTTCAATTTGCTAAAGTCAACGGTATTACCCACGAGAGGCGCGTTTTACAGTTCGCAGCAAGCAACTAGCTATTCAAACACGAAATATTTTCCTCAGATTGGCCAGAAATTTTGTCACCAGGATATGGAATCGCGAATATTGCCGTGGTGCTCCCCAGTTCAACACTGCTGCAATAGCAGGCAATTCCAGCCGACTAAGAATTTCTGTAGCTCGCCGCAGCCCACTGTACATAGTTCTATCACCCTGAATTACCAACATGCACACCTGGATTTGTACCGCCAAATATTCAGTAAAATCAGTTCGAAGGATTGGAGCGCTGTCTATAATTATATAGTCGTACATCTCACTTAGCTCATTGAGTAAGTTCTCCAAAATATTATATTGCAAACTGGCCAGTTCATCATTACTCATCCTTTTGCCCGCCAGCAAAAGATCAAGTTTTCTCTCCTCATCACGTACCACACAATCCGTAAAATCAACTGAACCATGTAAAAGATCAAAAAATCCTAACTCTTCTCTATCGTTCCCATTCAAATATAACGCAGCCAAACAGGGACTAAAATGATTTGCTTCAATCACCAAAACCTTACCGCAAAGACCAGTCATGGCATGGGCCATGTTGAGCATAATGCCAGTGACCCCGCTTTTACTATCTACCCCAGTGAACAGAGCAACTCTTGCCCCATGTTGTCGCCGCTCTTTATCATTTCTTACCGCCAAACTACGTATGGCTTTAGCAACTTGGCTCTCCGACTCAGCCAAACCTACATTAAAAAACGGCACATCCTTGCGTCCAATACGAAGATAATCGGAAATCGGCCAGGTAGGCGGAAACCCAAGGGCATTTTCAATATCTTGAGGGCTTCTAATACGATCATCAAACAGGTCATAAATCACCGCACCACCTATTGCGCCGCCAAAGGATAAAATAAAAAATATAGCTAAAAACTTATTACGGTTATTGCCTGCCGGCTGTTCAGGTTGCTGCGCCCTACTCTCCAACCGTACCCGCCCCACAGCCCGTGACTCCAATTTGAGAACATGCATCCGATCATCAGTACGATCCAATAGAGCCTGCAGATGTATAAGTTCCGTTTCCACCTGTTGACCCTTGAGAATCTTCTCGGTTATTTTTGCCGATTGCTCCTGAACTCGGTTCCGTTCCCGACGCAAATCATCTTCAGTCTCCTTGGCTGCCCGATATTCAGAGCGGGCGACGACAATCTTCTCCTCCAACTCAACATCCCGTTTCTGATATATAATTTTCTCTGCCCTACTGCGCACATCCTGCCGGAGCTTAGCAAGATAACTCTCCATACCCTTCATACGCTCATCAACATATTTCCGGTCTGGGTTGTTCTCAGTAACCCCATCAATGGAGGCGCGCATCTCCTGTAGGGTTTTATATGTCCAAAAACTAGTATCCCAAAGAGACTGGTCCTGCTCCACCATTTCATCAACCAAAGGCTCCAGAGAAATATCCTTTAACGACATCTGCTCGGCCAGAATCATTTCCAATAGGTTTTCCTTTGCAGTTCGCTCGCTATAGGCTCTTGTATAGGCTTCCTGTAAGTCCTGTAGTTGGCGGCTAACAATATTGTACATCTCACTAAAAGTACTGGTACCTGCTTGCATAGCAATATCATTTTTCAAACGTATCTTGTCAGATATCTCTAATTCTAAACGATTTTTTTCTTCCTTTAAGAAATTAAGACGATTATTATTTTTGCCCTCTTCCTCATCAAGATGCTTGCCCAAAAACACATCAATTATGCGGTTAACCACTTGGGCAAGCCCATTAAAAGTTTCTCCGCTGAGGCTTAATTTAACCAGATGAGTATCTCGAACCTGACTAACATTTAGCCTTCTCGATAAAACCTTGGCCGAAAATGCAATACTGCGCCCTTTAATAATAAAATACTCCCGTAACTCATCCGGAATCCCCTCCAACACCTCCTCCAACAAAACAGGGTCCTTAATTCGATTAACCTGGGTGCGGGCGTAGTCATGATAGTAGGCGGTAATGGAAAAATCCTCGGTCGGCCCGAGAAGAGTGGATATTACCGGATCAATGCGTATCTTTCCGTCCACCTCATAGAAAGGTTTAGAGAGCAACACACCAAAAGGGGCCAAAATTAAAAAGGCAATGCTTCCAAAAATAATTGTTTCAAACCAATGGCGCAGCACACTACCTATGGGGTCAAAAGGTTTACTTTGCTTTGCTTGCATTATTTTTTGTACGTAATCCAAACCCCATCCTTTTTAATGATTATCAAACCCCGCAGAGCCGGTTATCTTCAACTTCCTCAACAAGGTGCCAATAGGCCCCATAACCCATGCCATCTCTTCCGAAGTAAAAATCACTCTTTTCAAAATTAATAAGGTAAGCGCTAAATAAAATACACCAGCACCCACCAGGGCAGCTAAGACAAGTTGCCGCGACTGCAATGGCACAAAACTCAGGAACAAACGGACAATTACCCCTGCAAACAGAGGGGCTACCAAAGGTTTAATCGCCTTATCTAAATAATATTTCATAGGAACCATGAAAGCCCTGTTGGTCCGCACCACGAAATATACACTGGCCGCGATAGTGCTCAACGCAGTACCTAGGGCCGCCCCAACCATACCGTAGAAATATGCCCCACTAGGCACCCAGATAATGGCCAACACCAGATTAACCAGGGCATATTCAAACTCCCTACCCGTCCTGTTCATCCCCTTTACAAGGGAAGTTCCCGGTCCAGTAGCCAAATTCACTAATACCGACAGGGCCATTATCTCCATAACTCTGACCGAAGAAGAGTATCCTTGTCCAACCCAGCCAAAGATGAGATAATCTCCAACTCCAATTAAAAATATGAGCAGAACCCCGTTAATTAAGTTGAGAAAACGGGAACCGTTAAGATAGAGATCTTTAACTTCACTCCCGATCACATATTCCTTTTCCGCCAACAGTTGTTTCAACCAGATCCCAAGTCGCAAGCCTGGAATACAGAGCAAGACAAGGATACAAAACAGAAGATACAGCGGA
>JAOTSI010000440.1 GCA_029865005.1 Desulfobulbaceae bacterium | reverse complement strand
TTTCCTGATTACACCCCCAATATCCAATATGTGGGAAAAATTTCCTTACATTGGATACTTAGTCATCAAAATTTAAAAAACCCGATAAAACCTAGCCAAGCAAAAGGACCTCGAATGGAAAATTTCAAATATGTCATAAAGTCAGGTATTTCAAAAATCCTTTCCGGTTTCCTTCTCGGTCTTGGGTTCAGTCTCTCTTTTCTGGGTATTTATTATTACATGAACAATCAAATTCAAGAAGAAATGATGGGGAGATATAAAGGTGGGGAGGAAAAAATCACTTCAGTAGAGTTTATCCACCACGAAGACAAAAAATTTGAAGATAAATTAACTATTATTGGGTCATTAAAAAACAGTTCTACCGAAACAATTGACAGTATTACGCTAGAGGCGGAGTTTTTCGAAAATGAAATATTTGTAGACGAATGTACTGAATATATAAGTGGGAAAATTCATCCTGGAGATATTGAGAATTTCAAAGTTTCTTGTGGTGGGTGTGGTGACTACCAGTCACCAAACTATGACAACTATACATTAAGAGTAATATCCGTATCTAACTAACGTTTTCTTGTGGTGGGAATAAGACTAACCATCGCATTAACTCAGACGGGAAGAACGTTTGCGGCCTAGCTGTCTAGAGCGGTAGCCCGCTGATTATGCTTGTCGTTAGCGGTACAAAGGAATACTGATGAAGAAATATTTAATGATAATCATCTCTGCAGCGCTAGTAATTACTGCATGCTCTTCAGACAATGGTGATGTTAAAAAGGAACTTACAGAGATAAAAAAAATACTCGTAGAGATTAATCAGAAGCTACCTTCGAAAGAGGCTGATAATGAATTAATAAGGCCGAGTATTACGACTCCTCTGGGAGGTAAAAAATTAGATCTTAATGCATTAGATAAAATTAAACTCCCTGAGAACCCTTCAAAAAATCAAATCCTAAAATATTTCCGGGAAATAGCACAAGCAACACAGAATCAACGCTCCTTTTCTGAATCAGACCCTCAGGTATATATGCTCATGGAAGTAGGCCATGAAAATCTCGAATATCTCGTAAGTTACAATGCCGATCACATGGTTGATATGTATTTTACCGCAGCAATAAAGGAGTTAGCTCAAGAGGAAGATAAGGAGCTGATTTTAAGCTATCTGCCAAGAAAAAGAGATCTTGTCAAAGTGGTTGTCGGAAAACGGTGGGAAGAAGATGCTAAACAAATATTAATCTCAGAGCTTACCGAACTACCTCAGTATTTACCGACGGAATGGGTAAGTGCTGTAGCATCATTTGATGAACCATGCACTTACGATAGCCTCAAAAATTACCTTATTTATGGATCAAACAGAACTTGGACCTACAAAGCCATTAAAAACGGTACGTCGATTACCGGCCTCAAAGAAGCCGTTGATGAAGCCTGGAAGAATGCAAAGAAAGACCATAGTGAGTGGGATAAATTCAGCTTCGCACCAATCGCGGTTTCCTATGGTCACGTTGATGCCCTTGAAGTTATAATCAGTTCTCTTGATAGTCCATCAAATACACCTTCTGTATACCAACCAAGACAGCACATTTTTCAATACACTGAATTTAGAGGGTCAAATGATAAAATTCGTAAATGGTTTAAACAAAATAAATCTAAACTCGTTTTTGATGAGGAAAATGAAAAATTCATAATAAAACAGTAAATTAGCTACCAAAATATTTAAGCTGACTGGGGTAAGCGCGGCATGTTCCTGCAAGGTTTTAGGCCAGCAGCTTGTCTAAGTCTTTAGGTGTGTAAAACCCAAATGAAAACTATTCTGTGCGTCATCATCATGCTGACAATCACACCCATAGCAGCAGTTACGGGTTTAATCAGTTATGATCCGTCAAGATGGGGCGGAGAAATGAAAATTGAAAATATATTAGTTATGGCGGTGTTTGGACTAATTACGGTCCAAGTGTGGCTTACTTATATTCCCGCACTAATATTTACCCCTATAATTATGAAACGTCTCAGCGGAAAAGAAGTTTTCCACACCATTCCAAGGTGGAAATTTTACCTAAATTCAATATTATATGGTGCTGGGGCCGGAATATTTATTTTACTCCCATGTGTATTACTATCAGTAGGCCATTCGCTAGACATAACACTTAATTGGTTATGGGCAGGCTGTGTGGCTGGGGGGATAACTTTTCCCATCATTTCGACCCTGTATAGACTCATCAAGCCTAGAAAGCTACAGGAGCCAAGCTTAGCTTCGTAAATAATATGGAATTCCGGTGACACCATACTTAATTGTTTTCAGTCAGGTTGGGTGGGTAATGATAAATGGAATGTAACTTTATCCTTATGTTTCGCCTGTCCCACTTGTATTCTTGTAAACTCAATTGTTAGCAGGGCAACGAATGAATAAAACAAATGAGTTAGATGGATATCTTTTAATGAACGAAGCTTTAGAAAAGAAGACATATTCTAAGCTTTTGATAAAACGACTCGAGCATCGTTGTTACCTGTTGATTTATATTGAAAATTCATCGCATATCTACACAGACATTCAAGGGAAAAGAAAAGAATATCGCCATGCATGGCAAATTAAAGAATGGTTACAAGAAAAATTCGGAATTGACACAACCGAAGTTCAAGTTGAAAAAATCTGTTAACAAGCGGTTTGAAAGGGCCGCGAAGAAGCGTTGAGGCAAAATCTGCTTCTA
>JAOTSI010000439.1 GCA_029865005.1 Desulfobulbaceae bacterium | reverse complement strand
AGAGCACCGTAATTAGGGGAGGGGAAATCATAAAGCACCTCACCAATCCAGGCCCGCATGCCAGATTCGGCAGCGGCCCGGGCCACATCTTCGGCAAAGAGATACATATCGCAAAAAGAGGTGGTACCAGATTTGATCATTTCACAGATGGAAAGCAAGGTTGAGCGATAAACTATTTCCCCGGCAAGTTTAGCTTCAGCCGGGAATATGTATTCCTGTAACCATTGCATGAGGGGTAAATCATCGGCCAGGCCACGAAAGCAAGACATGGCAGCATGGGTGTGGGTGTTGACAAGCCCCGGCATGATTAAGCCATGTGGTTCAATGATGCGCTCGGCTGTGGGATATTTTGCTAATAGTTCCTCACGTGGACCAATGGCAGCGATTCGGTCTCCTTGAACAGCTATGGCCCCATCTTCTAAAATAGTTCCGCTTGGGTCTATGGTTACCACTTTGGATCCGGCAACTATTAAGTCCACATTTGTACTCATCAATTTTCCTTATAGCTTAGCGATTATTTTGCTTACCAGGGAAGTTAATCTTGATTCATTGGCTTGGGCAGCAGCCAGGATATCTTCCAGCAAGATCGGTTGCATATTATCAGGGTCGTTGACATTGGAAACCATGGAGAGACCGAGTATTTTCATCCCCCCATGTAAGCCGGTGATGGTTTCGGGCACTGAAGACATGCCCACTCCATCAGCGCCGGTGGATCGTAGGAAACGGGTCTCTGCAGGAGTTTCCAGGCTGGGGCCGGGAATGCAAACATAAACACCCTCCCGGATATCAGTGAGCCCCAAGTCTTGAGCAGCTACAGCAGCAACTTCCCGTAATTTCAGGTCATAGGCCTGAGAGAGATCGGGAAAACGTGGCCCCCATTCATCAATATTGGGCCCCCGCAATGGATTATCACCCAGCATATTGAGATGATCCCTCATGATCATGATAGTGCCTGGTTTGAAATCGGGATTAAGTCCGCCAGCTGCATTGGTGATAATGGCTTTTTGGTAGCCGAGGAGGGAAAATACTCGGATGGGAAATCCCACCTCTCTAGCGCTATAACCTTCATAATAATGAAAGCGGCCCTGGAGAATTATAACCCGTTTACCTGCCACCACTCCCCCTACCAATTGCCCGGCATGGCTAGTCACGGTGGAGCGAGGAAAGTTAGGGATATCTTGGTAGGGGATGGAGAAGCTATCCTCCAGGCAATCGGCTAAGCCACCCAGACCGGTGCCGAGCTGAATGAGAATATCTCCTCCTTCCGGCAAGTGCTCCCGTAAAAAGGCAACACTTTCATCTACCCGTTTTTTGAACTCAAAAATATCATCCATTAGTGGTTAAGGCATTTTTTCGAACAAAGGATTTGATGGTTTCCGTATCAGCATCAAGCACTGTGCATTTGCTTTCTTTCTCCGCCAGTCCCATAAGGGGTCCGGGCAGTTCAGGTTCTTTGCCGATGGCTAATTTGACTGCATCCCCAAACTTGGCGGGGTGAGCAGTGGCAAGACAGATAGTTGGCCTGGGGTCGTCTTCCAACACGTGCGCGGCTCTTACACCCACTGCTGAATGGGGATCAAGCAGGTAACCGTGTAAAGCATAGAAATCAGTAATGGTGGCCAAGGTATCGCGCTCATCAATACTTGCGGAAATAAAATCGCGTCGTACTTGATCAATATGAGCGGAAAGATCTAGTTTTCCTGTGGATTCGAATTGTTCCATGTCGGCTTTAACCTTGCTACCGTCCTCGTTTCGGAGGTAGTAGAGATAGCGCTCGAAGTTAGAGGAAACTTGGATATCCATGGATGGGCTCATGGTTGAAATGACTTGTCCCTTGGAATAATCACCATTGGCCACGAAGCGGCTGAGAATGTCATTTGAGTTGGTGGCCAGAATAAGACGGTTAATCGCGCCTTCTGGCAAGATTCGTTTGGCAATATAACCGGCGAAGATATCGCCGAAGTTACCGGTGGGTACGGAGAAGTTCACCGAGTCGGCTCCGGTGGCTTTTTTCAGCTTAAAATAACCGTAAATATAATAAACTACCTGGGCCAAGACCCGAGCCCAATTAATGGAGTTGACTGCGCCAAGTTTATATTGATCTTTAAATTCTAGATCGTTAAAGATATTTTTAACTATAGCTTGTCCATCGTCAAAGGTGCCACGAATGGCGATATTGAAGACATTGGGGTCAGTGACCGTGGTCATTTGAAGGGCCTGCAGCGGACTGGTGCGGCCATCGGGATGGAGGATAAATATATTAATCCGATCCTTACCCCGTACCCCGTGAATGGCAGCACTACCGGTATCACCAGAAGTAGCTCCCACGATATTCATGAAGGAATCACGTTTGGTCAATTCATATTCGAATATATTACCCAGTAGTTGCAAAGCGATATCTTTAAACGCCAGAGTGGGACCATGGAAAAGCTCCATGATATACACATTATTTCGGCAGGCTATTGGGGTTACTTGAGGGTGAGTAAAGCTAGCATAGGAACGTTCCACCAAATTTTCCAGGGTGGGTCGATCAATATCATCAATAAAAAGGCTTAGCACTTCCACTGCTAATTGTTGGTAGGGCAGGGATTGCCAACTGTTAATCGTATCTCGGCTCGGTTGAGGAAGGGTTTGTGGAAGTAGGAGTCCGCCGTCGGTGGCGAGTCCCATCATCACCGCATCCAAAAAACTGACAGGTTCAATGGACCCTCTC
>JAOTSI010000438.1 GCA_029865005.1 Desulfobulbaceae bacterium | reverse complement strand
AAAAAAGGATAGGAACATTAATTAATACTATTATCACATAGGAGTGATTCCCATGTATCGTATTTTTCCGTAACCTATTTAATCAACAGGCTCATATATGTTGCGTGGGTTATAGGAGGTCAAATTTCCTTAAACGCATCTTTTTGCCTGGAAAAAGGAGGTCTAAGGACAGTAAACAGCTTTCTTTTAAAGTTTTTCTTCTTTGACACAGCAGATTAACTTGGTCCGACAAGAATTTATGGTCCGCAAGAATTTAGAATTTTGTAGTGTTGGTCAGATCCCACCCAACAAGAATTTCGTAGAAGAATTTCGCAGTCCGTAAAGAGGAATGGTGCATGTAATGGCAACTACCACCTCGAAAAAAGAAACAATAGGGTCAGGAAAATTTGTATACTTGTTGTTATGAATCGTAATGTTTAGGATTCTTTTGACTTTGCAAAAAGGACTTAATGTATAGCACGTTAGCCACTAGAGCTATCGCCCCCATAAATTTAAATGGAAAAGATATTGTTCTCCCTCCCCATGTAAAGTCTTGGTGTAGATTAGCAAACATTTGGGTTACGCCTAACAAGAATAGCGCACCAGATAGAATAATAAATATTGTCCAATTGATTGAATCTGGAATTTTATAATTACGTGTCATTGGAAATCTAACGCTGCTCTTTGCGGCAAATTTGGAGTGCAGCGGAAAATATGTTCGACAGCAACGCCTTGTTATATATAGCTTTAATCTGTATCCAACTGTCGCCATGCGGCCAAAATCCGACGTTCAGCATTTAGCTGTCAACATCATCAAATATGGATCTACTACTGACATTCTTTGTGTCTGATATTTCAGCACTTCTCCGTGTGCTACCTGTACAGCTTGGGCAATATTCAAATTTTAGCTCGTTTATGGCTTCATCGATTTGGTCTAAGGCATACTCTGTAAGTTGCTGCGATTCTAAACATTCCGCAAATTCACTTTTGTCTTCTCACGTTCTTCACATTTTTGTCGGACCAGGCCAATAGGTTGATTTATGACAATAAAAAAGAAAAAAGGGGTTTGTTTTATTGCTTAAATCATTTTTTTCATAATCAAAAAAAGAATTTTAAGAATCAAGGTTATATACTGCGTGCGTTATAGGAGGTCAAATTTCCTTAAACGCATCTTTTTGGCTGGAAAAAGGAGGGTTCTAAGGACAATAAATAGTTATCTTTTAAAGTTTTTCCGTTTTGACACAGCAGGTTAACTTGGTCCGACAAGAATTTAGTCCCCATTTTCTATGCCAGATGCAGTTATTTTGACACTATCGTCATCACTCTCAGATGATATAGAAACTATTTGATCATCAAGAACTATATGAATAGTCGCTCGTTTATGTGGGATTATATCAAGCTCTTGTAAAGATGGTGTAATCAAAGCTAGCATCAATCTAATTGCAGTTGTTTTCCCTGAACCATTAATGCCAGTCAAAAAGGTAATATCTTTGTTAAATTCAACAAAAAAATTAAGTGATCCAGAAACCTCTAATGCTTCAAATTTAATTAGTCTCATTTTGTCACCATGAGGAGAATATTTTTACGCTGTTCAATAAGTTGTTCTATAGCTTTTGCATATCTCCGGCAGTACGTAAAATCCTCCTTATTTTCATTCAAGATAGGCTTTGTTTGAAAAAAATACATGGCCTTTTTTTATAAAATTGTACTTTATGTATCTTATTGTAAATAGAATTGCTTATCAAGCCAAATATTATTTAATTACAGTTGCATATTGCATATCATGCTAAGTGTAATGATACATAGGTTTCTGCGGAGCATTTATGGTGATAATTTATTCCGTTTCGTGGTGGCAAGTTCCACCCTTGTACTGCCCTTCTCCTTCCAAGGGAGAAGGGCAGTATATGTAAGGGGGCATTATGTTGCCTTTGTGCTTTATCTTCTAGTTGCTATTTTATATTTTATAGGAAGAAATAAGTACGAAAGAGTATGTAGATAAACAAGGTAGAAGAAGGTGCAGAGGTGGCAGTTGTTTGTAAAGGTTTAGGATTCTAGGTCTATGTTTAAGTTGGACAGGATTAAGGAAGGTGTTTTGGTCAAGGGCACCAGTAAACCGATGGGGAGGAACCATCATCAAATACCGAGTAGATCGGCATTTGCTTCGCATTCTGTTGGGTTAACGCGTTGTTCAGCACGGTGAGTTTGTCGGTTCCAGTGATGTGAAGGATGAGGTGGCGGGCTTTCAAGAGGACGGGAAGGGTGAGGGTCATGCGTTGGTGGGGGGCGTGGGGTGGGGTAATTGTTTCGCAGAGGTTTGTGGAATTAGGGTTAAGGGCTTTGGGTAGTTCTGGTGCATTGGGGAAAAAGGAGGCGGTGTGGCCGTCTCCTCCCATGCCCAGGATGACTACATCAAAGGGAAGAGGCAAGGTTTTGAGCTGCTCTTCGGTTGTTTTGCGACTAGCGGCTGCGTTTATATGTTCTGTTTTGAGGCCGGTAAAAAGGGCTTTGGCGGCTTTGTCCTGCAGGAGGTGGTCGCGCACCAGTTTTTCATTGCTCTCCGGGTGGTCGGGTGGGACCCAGCGTTCATCCACCAAGGTGATATGGATATTCTGCCAGTCGAGATCTTTTTTGGCCAGCGCTTGAAACAGTGGCTTTGGGGTGGAGCCGCCGGATACGGCCATGGAGGCCTTCCCGCGTTGGGTAACTGCTTTGGTGAGCAGCTCGCCGATATGGTCGGCC
>JAOTSI010000178.1 GCA_029865005.1 Desulfobulbaceae bacterium | reverse complement strand
CCGGGAGTGGTGTTGAAACCGCCACGCCTTGGGGAGAGGTAAGGGTTTGAGCAATAATCAACCCTTTTTTATCTAAAAGGGCCACGGGGACATTGGCAAGACCTTTGCTGTCGGTGAGAGACTGGACATATACATCGATTTGGGAGCTATAGGTTCTGGCGTGCAACCCCAAATCACTAATCATGAAGCAGGTGGACTCCTGCTGATACTCAAATGTACCGGGCTGTTTCATCACCGCCAGGTACGCACCCGGTCTAGAGAGTTCCTTGATGTCGGTGACCGGGATATTGATGGTGCGTCGCTTATTACGGGGGGGATCCAGACGGAAACGACCGGAGTAGACCAAAGTACCCTGCTCCGACAGGTGACTAATCCGATAAAGGCCTCTGGCCGTACCACCGTAAAATGATTTAAAAAACTCTACAAGCTTATCATCATCCACCCGGTAGAACTCTATATCAGCCTCTGCCACGTTCACCGTGATCACCGGCAACCCTTTAGAATGACCGGGCGGCAGCACCAAACCACGGCCACCGAAGGTGAGGGCCGCTTGGATATCACGCGTCCCAACCTCCACGACAGATGTCTTATTTAGCACCGAACCATTGATTGCGCTAAGCCCTTGGTATACGGTAACCGTATATTTTTGCTTAGGCTCTATATAAGGGAAGTAAAGGGTTGTACCGCTCTCTGAGAGGACCCACTCGCCGTCTGCCCGGCCGGAATTATTTTTAGTAACGTAAAAATATCCTTTATGTTCGGCAACTGGATCTAAGGGGACCGACAAGGTCACAGCTAAGGCGTTACCCCCATCATAGCTGCGCTCACTGATATCCAGGACTTCAAGGGCAATATTTTCATACATGGCGGCTTTAGAAACGAGTTGTTCTCCCTTCACCTGCTGGTGGAAGGTCAACGCCACTAACACTATCATTACCCCGATACCCCATCTCATATCCATCTCCTTAATTTTACTATGACGTCCTATCACCAGCCAATGCTATTGATTTAAGAATTAATATGGTCCCTACAGATTCTATCGGACACCCACAAGGGCAATGTTGTTAACTCTGGCAGTGGCTTGGGAATATAGCTGGTTTGAACCCCATCCTGTCCTTCTCCCCTCTAGTGGAGAAAGGAGGTGGTAAATCGGTTTTGAGCTATCAACATTTCTTAAGTGAACAGTATTACCACCATGGTCAGACCCACACAAATTCTTAAATCAATGGCATTGCCCCTTCCAAAAGGACTTAAAATCATCTACGTAATCACTATACAGGAGAATATTGTCAATTCGATGATTGAATAAGGATAGATAATGATGGATTGTGGTTTACCGCCAAGAATAAAAACATCTTTTTTACTCGATAGAGGAGGAGCTTATTCCGAAAAAACTTTACCTTTTTCGAGTTTCACGATAGCTTAAAGTATTAATTCTCCAAATCGATACTATCTTTCGATACCTTATACCATACATAAGGTACGTGGTCACAGGCAACCCCATGAAGATGAGATGCTTTGACCACTTACGTAAAATCTCCTTACCCGCCCCAAACAATTTCCCATCAAATCACGGATAGTGAAATGATTGATTATGAAGATATAGAGTATATCAACAAGAAAATGTTTATTCTCCATACAGTATGGGGCATAGGTATAATATGTATTTTTTCCTTTTCCATAGCCGGTTTCTTTCTCTTTGACACTTATAGCCGTTCCATGGATTTTTCCATTCTTGCAAGCCTTGAGCACTACGATCCTCTTCATCTTTTCGGCTACTTGACCTTACTGATCACTATTCAATTTATAATGCGTGCTATATCACTGAAGCCAAAGTGTACCGACCAAGCTGCAAAGACCGCGTTTTCAAAATACCTATTCCTGACATCGGCTTCCTCTGCTATTGCACTGATCATTACCATTATCAGTGTATTAAACCTGCTCTTTACAAAGAACTTTATATTTTTCTCTGTTATCAATCTAATTGCAGTGGAATTGTTAATTTTAAACTTTCCAAAGCAACAAGATGTCATCCGATTAGTTATCAAGTCCATAGAATTATGCAAACAAAGAAAAGACGATTAACAACCGTGAATTGGACAAAATGATTTGCGCGTAAAGTTATAAGTATCAATGAAAAATCTACTTATACGTTAAACAAGGTGGTTCGCAAAATAACCAATTACCAAGGAGATGGGAATTGTAGGGTACTTAGCAGCTGGGTAGGGTGCATTTTATGCACCGTTTTCGAACCTTATGGATAAACGAAAATAAGTGATAATGCCGTGTACGGGGCCCGGCCTTTTTAATGGTGCGTAAAACGCACCCTACGCACGCCCGCAGTATTTCGGTATATATGACTAAATGATAAACGCACTAAACTTAAAAACATTGTGATGTTATTCAACGGTTTGCCTTGATCTAATATCATATTTTCACACTTTAAAGTCTTAGCCTGACGGCTATGGGGGGTGCCCCCATAGCCGTCAGGCTAAGACTTGCAACTGTATGATATTGCAATACAAAATGAACTTGCCTTTTACTGTGCTCTGTAGGGGCACCCCTTGTGGGTGCCCGCCGAGCTAATTGAAAATATAGAAATTTATTATTTTTATATCAACTGTTAGCAATAAATAAATACTTGTGGTTTAGAGCAATTAAGACGGGCACCCACAAGGGGTGCCCCTACAGTCCGTGATAGACCATAAGTTTGTTTTACAATGCAATACCATCATGTTATCCGTCTTAGCCTGACGGCAATGGGCTATGGGGGTGCCCCTACAGATCCCGGTAAACCAATAAACGTTCCTTTTTGAATCCAAATCATTAGACATCAGACACTAACCTGACATGGGACGGGGTTCATAATAGATCTTACGATCTTCATAATCAATGTCGTCGTCATCATCATCTTCATCTTCCTTCTGGTCTTCATCACCCCAATCGCCCCAATCATCGTCATCGTCAACTTTTTTGCTTTTCTTAGGCTTCTTAGATTTTTTTGACTTCTTAGTTTTCTTAGGTTTATCGGTTTTATCCGCCTTGGTATCACCGCTATCTTCTTCTCCCCAATCGCCCCAACCATCATCGTCATCAGCTGCTTTTTTGGCTTTCTTGGGCTTATCGGCTTTATCCGCCTTGGTATCACCACTATCTTCTTCACCCCAATCGCCCCAACCATCATCGTCATCAGCTGCTTTTTTGGCTTTCTTTGGTTTATCTTCTTTATCCGGCTGGGCATCATCACCAAAGTCACCCCAACCATCATCTTCAGTTTCATCCACCTTTTCAGGTTTATCTACATCATCAGGCTGCTCATCATCACCAAAATCACCCCAGCCTTCATCCTCACCTGCGGTATCACCATCACCAGCTTCATCCGCCTGATCCTCATCACCCCAGCCGAAGTCTTCATCCTCTCCTTCATCCTCATCTCCTTCATCCTCATCGCCTTCATCCACCTCCTCATCACCTTCATCATCGGCCTCATCATCAGCCAAATGCGCCGGAGGCACTATATCCAGCGGCTTAACCTTATCAGAGGAAAAGAAAACAATATCATCACTAGCTCCCCGCACTGGACGGACAAAATATCGCCGATCTTTCTGCCCGCCATACTCAAAGCCATTCGCAAAATCAATAACCCAGGCGAAATCAAAATATTTTTGATTAGTAGTACTACTCCAATAGGGTGCTGATCTGGCACCGATAAAGGCATCACTGTCAATGGACGGTTCATGTTTAGTTTCATCCACCAAACTGGCCAACTCCTTCACAGAAGGCAAACGCCAATCATCATACCCTCCGACCCGTGTATTATTGCAATATTTCAAGGAGTCCTTCCAAGTCATACTCTTGGCCTCATCCCCCATCCACATCAAATCCGTTGCCAGATCGGTTACCGTATTATCCTTATTATCTACAAACTGACCACGAATAAGAGGATCACCCCTTACCGGCATGACATAAAGAGTTTCCTCTTTATCCGCCATTTCAGCTTTATTGGATGAAAAACAAATTTTAACAGCAAAAGGATCAACCGCAGCCACTGTAGTTGCGGTCCAGTAACAAACATTCTCGTCTGCTGGATGAGCAAAACATTCCGGACGCTCATCTTTATTGAGACCAAACTCCATACAACTATAGTTAACTATGGTCTGAAGTTCCTGCCTGGTGGGCAGCCGCCAATCATCAGCTTCCCCTAGCTGCAACTCCTCACAGTAACGCTGTGCCTCGTTCCAAGGCATCGGATCAGCCAATTGCTGTTTATGCCATTGCAGTCCAGTGCGTTGATCCTTGACCAGCACTGTACCCATGACCTCCTCCTCCGTATAAAGAGGAGGATTAATAATAAAGTTTGCGTCCTGCCCATAATATTCCTCACGCGAAGTGGGACAGGATATCCGTTCCATACCGTCATAACATTTGTCCTGACCGCTATCTGGTACCGGTGAAATGACGGTATGTCCAAAACGAATTACATCCAACTCCACCTGAGGATCATTCACATCCTCATCTTTGGTATATTCCAAACGTAAACCGGTTATTACATCTTTCCAGTGGGGATTTTTCCCCATCTCCACTTTGTATTCATGAAATTCATTATCACTTTTAATAACAAAGGGGACCGTCTTTCTCTGCGAATAACGTGGGGAATGGTTATTAGTAAAATATACTTTCGCCTCTTCTGCCAAACCTACACTCTTCATCTTCACAAAGACCGAATCATAGTTTTCAGCCTTAATATGTAGTGGATAACTGGCCAAGCGAAAATCTTTACCTGGTTTTGCTTTAAAACCCCCACCTGATATCTGCTCCGTCTCCCGATCATCTTGTTGCATGGTATTAAGCGCAACCCAACCATCAGGATTATCTTCAGTGTCAAATCGCCATTTTCGTTTATTTTGATAATTGAGCAAAAAGAGGGTGGGATTATAATAAGAAGCTATCTCTTCTGGACCCCATAAACCGTACCAATGGGCAGGAATTGAAATTTCCCCGGTATCGTCGAGGATCACCATTGCCTGCTTGGCGATCTCGAAATGAAAATTTGGAAAGCCACCGTCTTTACCGTGGATCATCCCAATAACATTTCCCTTTCGCATAATAGTGCCTTCAGAGCATAATGACTGCTCCTCCAACATAGAGTATACGGAAAAAATAAGCCCACCTGCCGTACGATGGGCCAGAACCACATTATTACCGTAGCTCTTGGAGCTACTGATCACCAAACCATCGGCCACAGCATGGATAGGAAGCCTATTTCCGGCCTTTTCTTGATTGCCAAGAAAATACCAATCTTCACCAGTATTAAAAAAATCTACGTTTTGGGGAAATTCAAAAAAATATCCGGGACGGCGTAATTGTTTAAATCCGGTAACAACCTGCCAACTATTGCGAGGATCATGTTGATTAAAAGACACCACCGGTCCATCCGGTCCAGCTGCAACATTGAGAAAGCGCACTGCCTCGCCAAAATCATCTGATGAAGGAGGAGTGTATGGTGAACCACACCCATAATAGGGAGAGGATACATCTCCGATGGGGGATCTAAAACTCTCCGTAAATGGAATATCGGATATTTTTTTTCCGATTTTTTTATAGTAGGATAGGAAGAAGCTAGAGAGTACTCGTGATTCCCCTGTGAAAAGTTGCCGAGTCACATTCTGTCGGGTATTGCTGACTTTTCTGGTTAACTCCTGGTCTGTTAGCATGAAAAGCTCATCCTCCCGTGCACCGGGCGGCAACCGACTTCGATCATAACGAAAACTAATAGTAAAGGGCATCGAAAATTCTGTACCTTGCGGTGACAAACGATACACACCTCCCAATACCGAGTTGACGTTTTTGGCGCTTAAAGCAATGGCGGTGGTTTTTTGTAAAGCATTGGGGGGGACGGTAATAACAAAGCGATCATCAGGGCTGTACAAAGAACCCCCTGCCCTCCCTATATATTTAAGTTCATCCACCTCTGCAAAAAAATGTACCCGGTAGTTACGATATTTTTTCTCGCCTTTTTTCCGAACTAAAATTTTTAAGGTATTAACCTTACCCGTAGGCTGACGACGCAAATTAATCAGCAGCCCTTCCTCAGGACCAACCTTAGCTCTAACACTATTGCCAGCAGTTTCAAAATAACGGGTAACATTTCGCCCGTTGAGAATAGCCATAAAACCAGAAGATTCAGCCTGGGAAGAAAAATCGACAATTAGTTTTACCGGGATAGTACTAAATTTTTCCAGTTTCCCAGGAGCAACAATATCACAAAGAGGTTCTTCTTGAGCGCTATAAGCAAAAATCGGCTGTAAAAGAGCAACGATACTGAAAAATAAATAAAATAACCCTCTTGGGATCATTATTTAATAACCAAACTATGGGCGATACCGTGACAATGACCACAAACCGGTTGATTTTCGATAATTGACTTATCATGGGGTTGATGGCATTCCTTACATTCAATAATGGTCCGATGTTTTTGGGGATGACATTTGGTGCAAGCAAATGTCGAATGCTTTGAGTTACTGGTGGTTAACCATTTGTATGCTAAAGGATGACACAGCTTACATACCTCTCGCGGCGTATCATCAGGGTAAACAATTTCAAAAGCCTTATGTGGCGGATGACAAGTTAAGCAATCCTCCATGATCATCTCGTCGGTATGTCCCATATGACACTCAAAGCACTCGGGTTTGTATCCGTGATTGGAGTGATGACATGCTGTACAATAAAACTCGGTATGAAAAGTCTCAAAGGTTTTCATCTCGCGATCAACCATGGGATGACATCTATCGCAGGCCAGAGCAAGTTGTTCACTGGATGGAATCCTCAATGGGGTATGGGGTTGTCGATGACACCCGAGACATTCAACCAACTCCTTGCCATGGGGTTTATCATGGCATTGTTCACACTTAGGAACCACATCCTTATATTCTGTTTTTCCAGGTTTATAATCGTGAAACTTTACATGACATCTACGACACTTAATCCGATGTTTAGCACCTGCAGTTTGAAGAAGATAAAAAATTCGGATATGACATTTACCACACTCCCTGGATGAGAGCGGTTGTACTTCTGCATCATAAAGCGATCCTTGTACGGATTTAACCAAAGGATCTTTAGCAGGTGCAGACTGTTTATGTTCAACACAGCTGACAAGTAATCCTAATAAAAAAACTATTAATAGCGAAAGGGTCAAAACGGCGACAGTTTTCTTTAGCAAAATCTTTTACCAACTATATTTTTCATAAACAGACTCTAAGCCATTACCTTACGATATAATGATCGCCCGTTGCGCCAATATCATATATTTGATGTTCATCCTTTCCCTTTGCCCAAATGTCCAGGCCTCTATGCAAGGCGGGTGAAGATGGCTGCAGGTCAAAATTATAAACATCGGCATTAACAAATAGCGGATCAGCTATCAAACCGCCGGGACCACGTCCGGCACAACCAGCAAATTGAACTTTTTCGATATAAAATGGTGCAAATTCAGGATCTTCACAACAGTTGGCCACATGTCCATTGGCATAAAGAAGATTATTTCCAAAATCACCGCACCCCTTGGTACGAATACCTGTCACATAATTATATGCGATGATATTATTATAAATCCGTACTTTCCCATTACTGTCATTACGTACACCCGCCCCTTGATCCACGCTTCCATTACCAACGATAGTATTATTAACCACATCAATATCTATTAAACGGCTAACAGCGGTGTCACGAAGAGCACAAATAACCCCTGAGCGCTCATTATTATAAATATAATTATTGCTAATTCCCATCTTACCGTTTTTGCCAGTATAGATGTGGATACCCGGACCGATATTCCCACTTATCCTATTACGATAAATATCTATTTCAGGTACTATTTCAGAATCATGGGCAATAATTCCGGCCGTCCCATTATTATAAACATTATTGTTTTTGGCCAACAACCAGGTTCTATTCTCAACCCTAATTCCGGCTTTATCGTTTTGATATATCTTATTATTATTCAAGACCAACTCAACCTTACCCACACCTGTTTTAGGTAAAGGCATGGATCGTAAACCGGCTTCCATATTAGAAAATATTGTACTGTTTTCTATGGAGACGGCAACAGTGTTTTCACCTCTCTGCTTTTGTAACCGTATACCCCCCATAGCGTTTTTAAATACCCTAATGCGGTTTATTTCAAGCAAGTCAGCATTGATCACATCAATACCACCCCTTCCATTTTCATATATGGTGGTGTCGTAAATATTAACCCTAACTTTTTTTCTTATGAGAATACCTGCCCTACCATTTTCACTTACCTCACAGGATTTAATAATAACAGGAGTAGTACCAGATAATCTGATGCCTGTGAGATCATTTTGAAAAACCTTATTATCTTCAATAATTACTGAGGCAGGTTCAATTTTTTTATTATTAGCAGTGGCTGCCGCAAAACAGCTATGAAGATTGAACGAGTTAAACGATAGAGAAAAAATGCAGAGGCTAAATAAGGTAAAAAAAGCGCGGAGGAATGGCAAGCGAGAAAATGAACCAATATGTAACAAATCTAACAAC
>JAOTSI010000013.1 GCA_029865005.1 Desulfobulbaceae bacterium | reverse complement strand
AACACTTTTATCTTTTGCAATAACCTTCTTCTTAGCAGCGATTAACCTAGGCCCACTTACCACCTCAAAATCAAGATCAAAACTAACAACAGTACCTATTTCAGGCTCACTTTCAACCTTAATTTCCCCTCCCATCAATTCAACAATTCTTTTACATACTGATAGACCTAACCCAAGACCATCATATTTACGAGTAGATGAACCGTCCAACTGGCAAAATGAGTCAAACAAACGACCGACCTCGTCCTCATTCATACCAATACCTGTATCCCGTACAACAAAATGCAGCCTACAAACAGAAACATTATGCGATACCACTTCAACCCCAAGGACCACCTCTCCTGTCTCAGTAAATTTAATTGCATTATCGATAAGATTATCTAAAATACGGCTTAAACGAAAATGATCACCAATCAACTGCTCTGGCAACTCATCCGCAAGCTCATCACGGTAAACAAGACCTTTTTCCGAACACTTGAAAACCACACGTTCCCTTAGACTGGTTAAAAAATCCCTAAGAACAAACCCCACCGGATTGAGAACCATCTTACCGGCCTCAATTTTGGAAAAATCCAATATATCGTTAATCAAATCTTTCAACCTAGCCGTTGCCTGCACCAAATCATTTATATAATCAGCCTGTTGAATACTCAGCTCACCTTCTTGCAAGAGGTAAGTCCCAACAACCAAGGCATTAAGAGGGGTTCGCAATTCATGACTGATATTGGCCAAGAAGTTACTTTTAGCCTGATCTGCTGCCTCTGCAGCATCCCTGGCCAGCATAATCTCCAATCTCACCCGATGACTTTCGGTGATATCACGGGAAATCCCATGAACACCTATTACCCTATTAGAGGAATTAAACTTCGGAAGACCGGAAACTTCCATAATATGAAGTTCACCATCCTTACCCTGTATTTCCATCTCGTGAACCGGTGGTTTTTCTCCCCTAAGTGCTTTTTTTATGTTCTCTCTACCAACCTCATTAATAGGATTAAGAGTTAGCAGATCATCGTAATGTTCTATAAATTCTTCCTGCGAATAACCTAAAATGTCAAAAACTGAAGGGCTTACATACTTAAACATTCCATATTCATTAGTAATATAGAAAATGAAATCTCCACTCGCCCCCTCCACAATAGCCCGGAGATCTTCTTCCTTTTTCATTAAAGCATCTTGCGCTTGTACTCTAAAAATATAAGCACTTATCTGCTTAGCCAGATTGTTGAGCAAATGACGCTCTTCTTGTCGAAATGGTCCTTCATACATCTCTGGACGCGACTCGAGGTAGCAAACCTCCACCCCTCCAATGCGCTTACCATCCCTTTCGACATCCACCCACTGACGCCACTTAGTAGAGAGCCAATTGGGGGTTTGCACCACCATGTCCAATACTTTTATACGACTACAAGCAATTTCTGGATAAAGCCAAGAGTAAGGAAGCAAATTTACTATTTCAGTTAAATCCTCAATGGGCGAAGTTACCGGCCTGGCCATCAACTCCGAAGCCTTATAAAGAAAATGAAGCTCTTTAATACTAGATACCAACTCATGGGTACGAAGTTTGACCCTTTCCTCCAGCCTTTGGTTTAATTCCAGAATTTTATTTTCATTCTTTTTCCTTTCCGATATATCAAGAATAACACCACTTATCTTCAGCGGATGATTGGCTTTGTCAAATATAACAGTACCTTGAGAGCTTAGGTATCGTATGGAACCATCTGACGTAATCACTCGAAAATCTGAACTGAATAAACCTTCCCCTTTAATTGCTTTCCTCAACTCTCCAATCATCCGTTTCCTATCTAATGAATGGATATTAGCAAGAAACTTTTTACAATGATGTTTAGTATCATATGGTAAACCTAACATAGCATTTGTACGATCATCCCAAGAGATACTTTTATTTCTAACATCCCAATTCCAAACACCTATATTAGAAGATTCAACCGCTAATCCAAATCGCTGTTCACTATCCAATAATGCCAACTGAGCCTCTTTCTGTTCAGTTATATCCTGTACAGTACCCAGTGACCTAACCGGTTTTCCTATTTCATCATACGAGGTCTCACAAATTTCCAAAATCCAACGAACTTCACCGTTTGGCCTCACTATTCTATGAGTAAGCTCATATCCACGTTTATTCCCAACGGCATCAGCAAAAGAGGACATAACTTCCTCTCGCTCATCAGGGTGAAGTGCATTGACAAAGTTATCCAGATTTACAGAAAAAGCCTCCTTCGTATACCCAAAAATACGATACAACTCATCGGACCATATCATCTCATTGCTTTGATGGATCAATTGCCAATGCCCTATATGAGCAAGTTCCTGAGCCTCCTTTAACAAGGCTTCACTCATCTTAAGGGTACTTTCAGCTTGCACCTTAGCACTAATATCTCGTATCAAACCCACCGCAAACCACACACCATCAGACTTAATAGAAGTTACAGAGAGTTCAGCTGGAAAATGAGTTCCATCTCTTCGAAAAGTACTCACTTGACGGGTTTTGCCGATTACCCCCCCTTGCCCTGTCTCCCTGAATCCTTCCATTTCAGGGTAAGCTTTATCACGTACCTGTTCTGTTACTATATAATTATGCAATTTCTTACCAATCATCTCATCACAGGTATAACCGAACACCCTCTCAGCCGATTTGTTCCAATAAAGAATCTTATCATGCCCACTAATTACTATAATTGCCTCATGAACCGCATCAGTGACAGCTCGAAATTGTTCCTCACTCTTGCGACGTTCAACAATCTCCTTACGGAGCTGTTCATTCACCCCCAAAACTTGCCTCTCACGACGAATCAACACTGCACTTATCACTATGGAAGCACAACATATAAAGATAAGAGCCAAAACAATAACCCGTCGAATTGAATAGTAACTGCTATAAGCTTCCCCTTTCTCAATTTCATAGGTTAAGCCAAAGCGATATTCACTATTCCACAACCATGAACCAACTACCATTACACCGCGAAAGTCCCGATATCCATCAACATCTACCCCTGGCTCGCCAACAAGGGCTCGTTGAGCCATCTTAGTCAATGCCCAATTTTCACTGTCAATTTCAGGTTGATAACCTGAAAGTAAATCTCCACCTGGATTTTTTAGTTTCAAAGAAAGAATAGCTCTTTCCCTATCCGACAAAAGACCAACAGCCCGTAACTGCGATTCAAAACGAACCTCAGAAATTACCATCCCTTTATCATTGAAGATATATGACTCATCAGCATCTTTAAAGTGAGCCACCATTGCTATTGCAGTAAACTCATCAGACGGATCTATTCGAACAGCAAAAGCCGCAAGTACTACATTATTTTCAATTACCGGAACAACAACAAACATAGTAGGCGCATCGGCCATTGGCACCCCCTTCCTATCTGGCAGAGGAACATCAGAACGTATGGGCAAAACTACCTGTGATTTTCCCATAAATACGTTTGGTAAATAATTTCCCTTCTGATACAAAAGATTTACTAGACTTAAATTTTCATCTCGCATTGAACCAATATTGATACCGTCCGGCGCAATAAGAAACATCCCTGCATCCCTATGATGGACTAAATAATCCCTTACAATTCCGCGGAGCCTTCCCTGTGCTGCCACCTTAGCAAGATCTTGACCATTGACCTTATTCTCCAAAAGCTCCTTGGTTAATTGTATTATATCTGGACGTGCTGCAATAAGGACAGCATCATCAACACGATCATGAATCCACAATATGATAGATTTATGTGTGCTTTCCAAAACTACCTGAAGGGCGTATTCAATATTATTTTTCGTTTCATTATGAATTTTATCAAGAACTTTCCAAGAAAGGATGACTACCAAAAAAAAGATACAACAGAGTACAACCAACCCCCTTTGCCATCCCTTAATCCTTTGAACCAAGTTCTTAATAAATCTTAAAGCCAAACTGATTCCTCCATGATAGTTTGCATTTGGTTAGCGTATATTAATTAAGTAATATATCTTTTTCACCATATCCTGTGAAAGATTACTAACATATAACTATTCATCATTCTTACCTAAATTAAATTTATTCTATGCTTAAAGTTCAATATGTATAAGTTCACCTAACTTTTTTAAACGCAACACGGCTTCTTGAAAATGCAGCAAATCAATTTCTTCTGCTATACCTTCTACCTCTTCATCATATTTCTCACTAAGAAACGATGCAACTTCAGCAAGTACACCCTCTGCCTTCAGATCATGTCGTTCCAAACTCTGTTTCAACTCTAAACATAGACGCGTCACTTCCTTGGAATCCCATTTTCTTTGACGCCCACCTTGTTTTAAAACTTTAGACGATCTTTTACTCGGCAGCTCACTCTCCAAAATCATAAATGCCTTTTGAAGTGCCTTATCCACTAGCTTTAACAGTTCTAAAACATTACTTTTCCCATCCTCTAAGGATTTCTCAAGATCAGTTGCAGCAAGATACACCTGGGTTATTCCCAAGTTTCCTGCAACACCTTTCAAGGTATGAGCAAGCAAAAATGCAGTTTCATAATCCTTCTTTGTATATGCTTCCCACAACCTCAACAATAAATCTTTATTATCTGGAGTAAAAGTTCTTAACAATTTCAAATACAAATCAACATTACCACCCATCCTCTTCAAGGCTCCCCCGGCCTCAACACCCTCAATCAAAGGCATTAATATTGCTGCATCCTCAGTATCCTCAGCACTCACATTATTTTTCAATCCAATTTCATCATCACTCAACCTTCGGGGTTTAATCCATTCCACCAAAATCCCATACAATTCATCAGGATCAACAGGTTTGGTTATATAATCATTCATCCCAGATAACCTTGATTGATCACGGGCCTCTGCCATAGCATGTGCTGTCATGGCAATAATCGGTAAACTTTCCCTGTCCTTCTTGTCCAAATTGCGTATCTTCCGAGTTGCGCCAAGTCCATCCAAAACTGGCATTTGAATATCCATTAGTATCAAATCAAAATCATTTTTCTTTACCTCAGCTACTGCTTCCTCACCATTCATCGCCTTAACAACATTTATACCAACCCTAGCAAGAAGCTCTCCAGCAACCTATTGATTTATTAAATTATCTTCAACGAGAAGCACCCTTGCTCCTCGTATTTTACTTAATGCAATTTCTAAATTTTGTTTTTTCCCTCTATAGACTTGTCCAGGCTCACATACCAAGTCAAACAAACCGATTACTCCATTATATAGCTGCACTGCGTCCCAAGGTTTTGCAATATAAGTTGTCTTTTCATTACTATTTGTTAATAATTCTTTATCCAAAGGTTTCTCAACACCCAAAATAATAGCTCTTACCGTTTTAAAATCCTTGCCCAATTTAACTCGTTTCCATTGTTCATCACCCATCGAATCCAAATCAAGCACAAGGACACCATACAACCTATCTTTTCGTGAAAAATCGGCAAGATCACGAAGAGCTTCCTCATAGATTGTCACTCTCTTAGACTCAATACCATTAACATCTAGAACTTTTTGACAATCATAAAACTTTTCATCATCACCCATAAGTAAAAGAACTCTAATTTCATCTTTATTTACACAAAGTTGTCGCGATATTGGCTCAAATTTCTTATTTTCATCATAACCAAAACTCAAGTCATAAGTAAAAGAACTGCCAATCCCAAACTCACTTGAGACTATGATTTCCCCGCCCATCAACTCGACCAATTGCTTACAAATAGCTAAACCTAACCCGGTACCTCCATATTTTCTCGTAATGGTCCTATCAGCCTGTTTAAAAGAACTAAACAAACTTGCAAGCTGAATTTCACTCATACCTATTCCAGTATCCCGAACAGTAAAACGCATAGAGATTTGCTCAGAATCCCTTTTTACCTCTTCAACTATTAACTTTACTTCACCCTTTTCTGTAAATTTCACACCATTAGTAACTAAATTAATCAGAATTTGACTCAAACGAAAGGGATCTCCAATCAGAATATCGGGTACTCCCTGTGACACCTCTACAATAAATGATATGCCCTTTTTCGACACATTTTGCTCTACAATATCGCATATTTTATGCAGAACATCGGTAAGCGAAAATCTAATCGTTTCAATTTTCAACATACCTGCTTCTATTTTTGAAAAATCTAGAATATCATTTATCAATAATAAAAGAGCCTCAGATGCTACTAAAATTTTACATATATAATCGTACTGTTTTGCATTAAGATCCATATCTTTTACTAAATGAGTCAATCCTATCATCGCATTTAGAGGAGTACGTATTTCATGACTCATATTCGCCAAAAAATCACTTTTCGCCTTGGTTGCAGCCTCAGCCAATTCCTTCGCCCGATATAATTCTTCCTCATTTCGTTTTCTCTCACTAATATCATTAACTATTCCAACAGCACACCACTTTCCCCTAACCTTAACCCCAGAAAGTGAAATCTCCACAGGTATAAGCTTCCCATCTTTTTTCAAAGCCAACATTTCAATATTTTTACCAATAAAAGGGCCCTTACCAGTTTGGGCAAATGCTGCTACACCATTCCGACACTCAAGATATGACTCAGGTGGCACCAACAACTTGTGAACATCAGAACCCAGCACTTCATTCAGACCCCAGCCAAATATCTTTTCAGCCGTATCATTCCAATAGATTACCAACCCTCTTTCATCAACCATTATAATTGCGCTTTGAGCGGAAGAACTTATTATTCTAAAACGCTCTTCACTATCCCGTAATTTCTCTTTCTCCTCTTTACTTTCAGTGATGTCTTCCTTAAGACAAGCAAAATTTGTTATTTCTCCAGCTTCATTTCGGATCGGCAAAATAGCAACGTTTTCCCAAAAAAGGTCTCCTGATTTCTTTTTATTACATAATTCACCGTGCCAAATATGACCTGACTGAATGGTACCCCATAAATCTTTATATATTTCGTTAACCTGGACACCAGAGTTTAGAATTCTTGGATTTGCCCCTATTACCTCTTTGGCTGTATACCCTGTCACCTCTGTAAACTTATGATTTACAAATTTAATATCACCATTTACATCTGTGATAATAATAGTGATCGGACTTTGCTCAATGAGATGGAAATATATCCGCAACTCCTCATTTGAACCACGCAACTGTTCCAAGACGTCTTCTGCTTGTTTACGCTGAAAATCAAAATCCTGCATAAATCTCAAAGCAAATACTCATGACTCATCTAACTCCTGAGTTCGTTCATCAATCCGTAGCTCAAAATTTTCATTTAACCTTGTCAATTTCTCCTTTGCCAGTAACTGAGACGTGATGTCATAATTAACTCCTATCATCCTCATTGGCACCCATCTGTTCTGCGGAATACAGCTCCTTTTGCTTTAAGAAATCAAACTGATCCATCCCCATGTATTATCTTAAAAACGGTATCAAGCTCCCTCTCCCCCAGTAAAGAATCTTGAATTTCCTTCACCGTTGCATCAAGCTATTTAGGATGAAATCTTTTTTGCCAAGAAGCTACGCAAGCATCAAAATGTTCCCGTTCCAGACCGTACAAAGAATACATCACATCATCCCATACCAACCTGTCACTTTCCACATACCAGTCAAAGATTCAAATATGTGCGCTTTTAGTTACAAGACTCAAACGCTCGGACAAGTCATTCAACTCCATTTTTACCAATTCACTCTCTGTTACATCCCTTATCATTCCTTGTAATTTTGTCGGGTCCCCTTCCTCATTTACCAGTACCTCTACCAATTGGCTAAGATACACTTCTTCACTATTACGTCTTATGCGATAATCAATCATATATGACGTATTTTCCTCCAGAGCTTTTCCTATAACTTCACACACTCTTTTCTCATCTTTCTCATGGACCAACCTCTTAATTATAGAATTTAAATTATCTAATGGCTGAATATTTTGGCCCATAATACGACATAATTCTTCAGAATAATAAAATGTATCGTCCTCAACATTCCAATCCCAATTCCCTATATGAGCTATCTCCTGCACCCTAACCAAACTATCCTGTGCTAGAGCAAGCTGTTTTTCCAGATTCTTTCCTTCGCGAATATCGAAAAAACATCCAATTACTTATTACTTATCATCAATTTTACAATTAGTAAATTCACATTTACCTAATGCTTCTGTCCCTTTTCTAGATAAGCCCTTAACTTCAGACAATTTTTCCATTAACCATACCATCTTCTTTCAACAATAGTTCATCCAGCACCTGCCGTACATCTTCCTGTTGAACCATTGGAACAAGGAAATCATGTATACTCCTTCCAATCACTTCATCTACTTTATAAGCAAAAATATCTTCAGCCCGTTTATTCCAAAACCTTATAGACCCACTAACATCTATCAAAATTATGGCATCTCTAACCGTACGAAAAATTCCATCTAACTTTTCCTCACAAAAGCGATATCGCTTACCCATGTCATAATAAATATTATATACAATTTTAATATGATAGATTAGATATATTAATAAACTAAATAGCCCCCCCCACACACATAACAATAATAGAATACACTGACAGAGGTACACCTCCATCACTTTGAAAGATACTGGTATTTATAAATAAATTACTAAAATCCATGACAGCTCATCATAATTCAAATTACTTACTTAGGAGTTACACACATTACTGACAATAATACGCAAGTGGCAATAATAATAATCAGTCCCATGTAGATTATCGAACGACCCTAACTCTGATCCTGATAGAGGACAAAAGACTGATGCAATGACAACAAACTACCTTTCAGTAATCCAATCACCCATATTTCTACTTAAACAATTACCATCCAACTACAGATTATCAATCAAATTTGGTGAAGTCAAACTTGATACGCATAGAGGAATATAGCATTGGGCAAGACGATAGGGAGGGAACAAGTTTCAATGATTTTTTTTTCTTAGTTCAAACCATAGAACAAAACTTGTACTATAGAAAAAAAAAGCTAGCATAAAAAACAATATATTAGCAAGCCGTTGTCAATACTTTCCATTATTAATTTGCTTAATCAAAGAAAGAATGTGTAGTATATATTGCAACCTTTTAATAGCTCATGGATCTGTCATTAAAAAAAGTTCTAATCCAACCCATTATGTATTCACACAGCCACCATTTCTAATCCGCTATGCTTACTCCTAACCATAAGGTTTGACAGAGAACATACCTCTATGACCACATCAAATTCTCATAAAAATATTTCTGCTCACAACTACGGCTCCGTTAACAATTACCGCTCTTACCTGAACCTCCTCCTTGATAACCACCAGTTCCGTCGATTATGGATTGCATCCATTATCAGCCAACTAGGCAACTGGTTTAATTATATAGCAATATTTGTCCTACTAAATCAATTCACTGGTTCTGGACATGCTGTCAGCTGGTTCTTAATCGCCAAATATATACCAACCACCTTTTTGGGACCTACTGCCGGAATAGTAGCTGATCGAATTTCCCGTAAAACCATCATGGTTTTTTGCGATACGGCAAGAATATTTGTAGTACTTGGTTATTTGTTTGTAGACGGGGCAGACATGGTTTGGTTAGTGTACCTACTTGCTCTGGTACAGGAAAGCATATGGACCTTTTATGATCCAGCTAGACGTGCTTCCGTTCCGAATGTCTGTCGCGAAGGGGAGCTACATATTGCAAATGCCCTAAGCGGTGCAACATGGTCAATAATGCTCGCCGCTGGAGCGGCCCTTGGGGGAATTGCTACAACTCTCTGGGGATGGCAAACCGCTATTTTACTTGATTCCATAACATTTTTTCTGTCAGCCTTAATTTTGCGTAAACTTATTTTACCACCGGCAAATACTACGCAAAAAAAAGATTTTTCTTTCCGTGATTACTTAGGCATAGACGACATTATCGCCGGCTGGCGCTATATTAAAAAAAATCGGAAAATAACATCAATTTTAGTAGTGAAAAGCGGCTGGGCATTTTCTGGTGGCATCCTTGTAATGTTGACCATTTTCGGAGAACAAGTTCTTACTGAAGGAAGCAACGGAGGAGGCAGCGGTATATTATACAGCTGTCGGGGGGTGGGGGCGGCCATTGGCCCTTTACTTGCTTGGCGATTATTGGGTGAAAGCGATCAAGCCATGCACAAGGCTATTGCTATTGCTTTCTTCATAGCCGGATTTTCCTATATGCTCCTAAGCATGGCTCCAAATTTCTACTGGGCTGGGCCACTGGTAATGATAGGTCATATCGGAGGGTCAATACAATGGGTCTTCAGTACCACCCTAATACAAAAAATGGTACCAGACACCTTTCGTGGCAGGGTATTAGCAACAGAGATGGTACTTTTTACTTTTATTTTAAGTCTATCAACGTATTTTACAGGATCAGCAATTGACACAGGAGTTGCCCCCCGAGAGGTTATGTTTTACCTAGGTGCTCTTTTCTTAGTTCCAGGTATTATGTGGTCAGGGTATATTTATTTTTTTTATAAAGATTTTAAAAACAAATAAAATTATCAAGTTAAAATAATAATTTTATTTGTTCCACTACCTGCCGCCCTCCAATCATAACAGCAACTTTTCCCACAACCCTTGACGCATGAGGGCTTACCAGCTCGATGTTATAGAACTTTTATTAACGACCCAATGAACGGTAACAAAAACTTAATAAGTACCACCTATACCTATCGTTTTCTAAACAATTCTAAAACTGCACAATTTTACATAAAAATTGATGCTGTAATATTTTAAGTTGATTTAGCTTTAGGGTCGCGGAAAATAATAAATATCCCAAAATGGCGCAGGATTTTTAGTCGTCTTCAAGAAGAAGTAACAGGCGCATAGCAGCGTTATGTAACTGTTGCCTTGACAAAGAAGACGGTTAAAAAGACTAGCCAGATGGGGTAATTTATTTTTTCCGAGGCCCTTACCCTATTACGAACAGATATGCTTCCTAAGCAAATTACAAAAAATAATTAACTATTATAGCACATTAAAAGCCGTCTACTACAGAGAAATATTTAAATTTCTCTATAACAGTCCACTAACTGATTGTTTGAGATTATGGACCTAATAGAAGTAGGCTATAAATAGGAATAAGTAGTGCTGCCGACGCATTATTATATCTTATCGTTGCATAAACCTGAGTTACCTTTAATTGAGCCGAACCGGCAATATTTCGACCAACAAATACTTGTAAATTATTAATATCAAAAATATCAAGCTCCCCTCCATCAGAATCTTTAAAATATTCTTCAGAGACAACCTTTGTATAAGCTCCTAAAGGCGCATTAAGTGAATGCTGTACCTCTATCACCGTTTCACTACCAGTTTTATAACCTATATCAATATCACCATAAATAGGTAACGGATCAATAAGTATTGGAGTCTCAAGATACCTTGCAACAACAGTAACCTGCACACTTACAATCCTTGTATCCTCATCCATGTCTTGAGGATTGTCAAGATGAGCATAGAAAAATTTTGTAGGCCCCCCGCAACAAGCCTGGGCATAGGAAATATCATAATCGTTAGTATCTAACGCAGTTGCCCAAGTGGTACCGTCTTTTACTGTGAAGTCTGGATACCATACACCATTATATTCATACCATGATGTTTCAGCCAAACCGCTAGGTTTTAAAATCGCGTTTTCACCCAGTGCACTTGAAACACATATTACAATCAAAAATACAATTAAAGATAACAAAGAAAAAATATTTTTTTTTACACTCATAGCAGATCCATAAAAAATACAGTTAACAAATTAAAATTAAATATTTTTAACATTCATTTTCAAGCATTATGTAAAACCAAATAATTATAAACAATCCAATTAGTAGTAGATACTATGTATTTTATTTTACGTAAGCATATACGACAATAATAATGATTATATAATATTATTATAATTGGTCACTGCGTTAACTTAATTAAATTATAAAAGATTAAGCTGTTCCAACTTGCGAAAAACTTTTTTGATTTAACAACTTGTTTCTGCAAGATTTACTATTACGATAGAGAAGCACACCCATCATCCGGATAATGAAACTATAATAACGATTAATTAAAGAGATATCTCATTTTCCATCCCCTGTGACCACTTACAGAGTTGTACTGTATTAAATCAACTAGTTACTAACCTTGTGACCAGGTACATTAGATCTCCTTAATCGAAAATAACTAAAAAACGCAAAATAATACATGAAAAGCATTTAAGGAAAATAATTATGCTTAACTTTAAGCAATTATCAACAAATTAAGGATATACAGTTAATAATCAACACGATATAACCATTAACCAATGCAGCAAATGTGTGCGGGGAGGCTGGTGATCTTTAGTAAATTCTTTGTCAATCCTGTCTAATCGCGTACAAACATCGTATTGATTAACACAAAGATAATTACTAACACACTATCCACTCTATACTGTTGCCACATAGTACATCATACCACTTATTGAAAAAAAATTAGAAACGAAAACGTTAACACTAAAAAATATAATTTACCAACAAACTATTTTATAACAATTTTAACAAATAAACTCCCTATCCACCCAAAACATACATTATAAAATATAGCTCTTAGACAACGTTGTTATAGAAATAATACCTATTACAAAAACATCTTTTAACAAAATATTGTTTACTAAAAAAACATAATAATGATACAATCAATCAACCCAAAACACATGCAGCCAAGGCGTTTCCTCGGCCATCAAATCAAAACCCAACTGGATATATCTTGACAGACCAGGGAAGCAAATTATAATCAATTGGAAATGACAACATCAAAGATTGATAAAAAACATCTAAAAAATAATCTCTCGTAATCTGTCACTTTATTCGGTAATAATTCCATATCAAATATGTATCGATCTAACGTCTTTGCTTTAAAAGGAAGAATAATATTAAGTCTCAGCCTCATGCTCCTCCCAACCTTGGGAATGGTCATAATCTTTTACCTTTGCTTCCATAATCATACATTAGTTATTGAACAGATGATACATGAGTTCATTAACGAAAAAAAACCAGTTTTACGAACCGAACTTCTCGTTCAGCAAGCTCTATCCCCACTCATAATATACTCCCTCACAGGCGACCAGAGTGAGCAGATTCGATACAAGAACTTAGTGACAGATATAGATGAATCTTTTCTCCAATGCTTGAAAGAAAAATTCCACCAACCTAAAGAAGAAGAACACCTTACCCAAACTTTTTTAATTTGGGAAAAATTTAAAAAAAACGCCGACTCCCTTTTCCTCCTCAACACCATCAACAACAACACCGAAAAGGTACAAATCATCACAAACAAAATAGAACTACTACACCTTGAAATACTCAAACATTTTAGCCTGTTTCACGAAATAAACGATCGAGAACTAGTCAAATATTCTCAAGAGCTTACAGACAATAAAACCCTTTTCACTATTGCTATTCTTTCCATCATCAGCCTGGGATTAATTCTTTCTATGATTGGCGGATTCATCCTTTCCAGCCTCCTTCTCACGCCACTACAAAAACTATATCTCGGAGCCAGACAATTAGCAGCTGGTAACATCGCCCACCGCATTGAAAACCATAGAAATGACGAGCTGGGGTTACTTATCCATACCTTTAACTGGATGGCTAATGAATTACAAAAAACCCAAGAAAAACTTCATTCCCTTGCCACTAGTGACCCCCTAACCGGCCTTAGTAATCATAGGAATTTTTTTCAAACTCTTGAAAAAGAACTAGACCGATCCCAGCGCTACCAACACAAGCTGTCGGTGCTCATGATGGATATGAATGATTTTAAAATAATAAACGACACAATGGGCCATCTTGCAGGAGACCATGTACTTAAAAACGTGGGTAAAATGCTTCAACAATACACCAGAAAGTCAGACCTGGTATGTCGATACGGCGGTGATGAATTTTCCATATTACTACCAGAAACTCAATATGAGGAAGCCCTTGAATTTTCAAAACGATTAAGTGAACATATTAAGAATCATAGCATCAAGATCCCAGAACAGGAAAATTCAATTAATATATCCATCAGTATTGGAGTTGCCACCTTCCCACAACACGGAGCCGACCACATGAAACTCATGTCTGCTGCAGACAAAGCACTTTACGAAGTAAAACGAACGAAAAATAATAAACAGTAATTCTATTTCAAGCCCATAAACTATAGTCTTATAATAGTAAGACTCTTATAGCTTGTTTAAACATACTCACTTGGGTTCTCGAAAAAATATATCCTCACATCTTTGACCTTTGATGTACCTGGTCACGTGGTAGGTAACGAGCCAAGTTGATACCCCGCGAGATATCGAGAGATCACAGGACTTTATCTTTATACAGTTGCCGCTGCTCGCTATAGCCCTTCTAAGCGAGCAGCGGCAACTGTAACTGTCCACCGGTTTGTAAAAAAGAGTTTCATAACATCGGATTGTTAAGCATTTACCAGTGCTGCGCATGGGTGCAAGCAGGCCGGTGAGCTATAGTTAATCCTATGTGAATCCGGTCTGATCGTACGCAGGCGTAGTGCTGGTGAACGCTTACGGGGCAACCCATTAAGATGAGGCACCTGTAACCACTTACTCTTTAACTAAATTTGGTTAACGTAGCACCCTAACCTCAACATCAACCACCCCACTTTTAATACTTGCTATTTTTGCAAAGGCGACTCTACTAAGATCAATAACTCGACCCTTGACAAAAGGACCTCGATCGTTAATACGTACGTCAACATACTTACCGTTTTTTCTATTAATAACCCGAACATTAGTACCAAATGGCAGCGTTTTATGCGCAGCTGTGTAAGCATAGTTATTAAACCGCTCCCCACTTGCGGTTTTACGAAATTGAAATTTCATCGCATAATAAGAAGCTTTACCCCTTTGTATTTTGCCTGTACTTTTAAGAGATCCCTGATGATGCCCCCCGCAACCAGCAAAAAGCAAACAAAAAGACAAAATAAATATACCAAAAAAAAATGATTTCTTTTTCTTTAACACATCATCAAACACTGAAAACATATAACCTCCCTTTCAAAAAATCCGAGCCCCCCATCCCCTTAGGAACGAAAAACAAATAACTTCCTATTCTAGCCTCCGCCTTCAGGCCGTATTTTCCATCTCCTATGGTCGTAAAGCCCAAGAAATAGCTCTGCTATTCCTTTGGTTTTGCTCAATATAAGCAAACAGGTCCAAGCTAAATTCGAACACAATAATTACGAAATTTATTTATTTTGTGATCCTTAACAATTACTTGTATCGAGTCTCCTGGCTGGCCGGTTTATATTTAACATTAAAAAGGTAAGCACTTAACATTACGCAACCGTTCACCACATAGCCGTCAGGCTAATTCGGATAAAAAGATAGTATTGCAGTATAAAATAAACAAAACCGTTCACTGGGTTGTAAAGATAAATTATATAACATCGGACAGGTAAGCGTTTACCAGTGCTGCACATATGTGCAAGCAGGCAGGTGAGCTATATTTAATCCTATGTGAATCCAGCCTGATCGCGCGCAGACATGGCGCAAGTAAACACAGACCCCGAGATAGGATAATTTATTTTTTCCGGGGCCATAATGCTACTGTACACTTTAAATTATCTAATAGGTGCAGGAATATTGATCACTACCACCTCACTGGTTTGAAACATGGCATAATAGTACTTTTGCCTAATAATATCACGAAAACTTATAATTCGTTCCACGTAGTTAACAGGCTCAGTACCCCGAGCATATCCATGCTTCACTGTTTTATAATATTTCTTTTGGGAAAGCAAGGGAAGTACAGTCTTCATTTCCTCCCATGTATCAGGGTTTTTACCTAGTCGACTTGCCAACTGCCTCGCATCACGAAGATGGCCGAGTCCTACATTATAAGCAGCCAAAGCAAACTTTAAACGATCATCCCCTTGCACAGACTTCGGGATACCTTTCAATACCCTAGATAGATATTTCGCTCCCCCGTAAATGCTTTGAACCGCATCTAGACGACTTTTTACTCCCACGGCCTTAGCAGTGGTCAAAGTAAGCATCATAATCCCCCGCACTCCGGTGGGACTTTTAGCCCTTGGATTCCAATGGGACTCCTGATACCCCTGGGCGGCCAATAAATCAAAAGGAAGATTATTCTGCTCGGCCGCACCTTGAAAATACTCCTCATATATAGGCAAACGACTTTTCATATGCTTATGAAAAACTGATAAATCCACGTAATTGAAAATATCACCATACCCATAGTATCGATCATACAACTTCGCCGCTCCGCCAAATTGCTCCATGGAAGCAAACCAGTCGGCAAGTTCACCCTGTAAACCCTTAGCTTCATCCCGAAGTATCCAGGACAACTCCTGTTCCTCACTAAGGGAAAAGGCTACAGTCAACTGAGGAAAATAACGTTTATTAATTGAAACAACGTTACTATCCGCCACCGTACACTGTTGTCGTTTCTCCGCTACCAATTCCAATATCTGCTCGGTGGAGTAATCACTGGTAATTTTCCAGCGTAGCTCAGGATGTTCTCGTTGCAACTGGGATAGTTTCTCGGCATAACTACTGCTTTCTGACACCAACAGTTCTACCTCACCCAATCCGCTCAAGTCCTTCGGCATATCAACTGAGCGATGACACACCACCTGCTGACGCACTGAAAAATAATCAGAACCAAAGAGAAATGTTTGCGCACGATGCTCTGTTTTGGTCAAACCTGCAGCTGCAATATCACCTTCACCGTTTCTAATCCCGGCCAGAATTGAGCTCACGCTATCCAGAACCCTAATTTCCACTCCAACCCCGAGATACTCGGCAAACATTTTTGCCATCTCATACTCGTAACCGGCAGGACCCTCTGGCCCTTCATAATAGATGGTCGGCGAGTAGCGAGTCAGTACGACCAGTTTGCCCTTACTTCGAATCTCCTCAAGAGGAGTCGGTGCACGTCCTTCGCCCTGCCAAAAGGCCAGGGTGGCAAAAGCCAAGGCTCCCAAGAGGGCGAGCCACAGCTTTTTGCCATCAAATGTTTTTTTGTCGTCCATAATGACGATTCACCCTGTTGAAGTGCTAACAGCACAAGGGCGTCCTCCTTTGCAAATATATTAAAAATAAAAAATATAAAAAATCGTAATAAAAACATAACTTCGTTTTTTATAAGGGTCGCGGAAAATAATAAATATCCCAAAATGGCGCAGGATTTTTAGTCGTCTTCAAGAAGAGGTAACAGGCGCATAACAGCGTTATGTAACTGTTGCCTTGACAAAGAAAACGGCTAAAAAGACAAGCCAGATGGGGTAATTTATTTTTTCCGAGGTCCTAAAGTTAATATCGAAGGGAAAGCCCAAGGTATCCACCTTCCAAGGTAACGTCTCCTGTCTTGACCCAACGGTAACCGACCCGCACAAAGACATAGCGCTGACCAACAAGCAAGGAGGCGTCAAATTCGTTTATGGTATTATCGTTTATTATCGCCCAAGATGGACGTAATTCAAAACCTAAATAATCAATGGGATGAAATAATATCGGAAAGCTCCACAAAAAGCCTGAATAGGAGTCCTCACCATCCATAGTGAGCACCCCGAATCCAAGATCACACTCAAGTACATCACCAAAACTCATACGAAGGAGCGCATTCACCTGCCTAAAATCAAGCTCATCGGACGGTTCATCTTCTCGATAAGCGGTATGACGATACTGCAAGGCTACCGGGCCATATCCCAATTCAAAACGGTAACCATTAGCATGCACGTCCTGCTCAACAACCTGGTAAGTAAAATCAAAAGCAGCATAAGGCAAAAGCGGCTCACCATCACGACGCAATGCGATATCGCTATCTTCCAGAGAGGTCGAAACCCGCTCCACACTGTTGATCACTCCGTAACCGCCTCCGATAAACAAAGCAAGCCATAAGTCATCCAAGCCGGAGTCGTATTCTGTGTCGAAATATTCATCGGAAGAGTAAACGTCCTCCTCGACTTGCTCGTTATCTTTTTTCTGCACCTCTTGCTCAAAACGTCCCAGAACAGACCCTTGGGCTAATCCATTTCCGGGTTGGAGCATTAAAACAACCAAAGCAGTAAACCCCGCAACAACTCGACATAAACAAACGATAGTCCAACATCTCGTTTTTACCATTATTCACTTACTCCGTTGGTCCATCGCAAGACAGTAATTTATGCGCCTTGTTCAACATATCCACAAGTTTTTCCTTGGGTACTCCTGCTCTTTCGGCAACCTTTGCAAAATCATATTGTTGAACGGCCGCCGCATTATTACCGGGAACCCAACGGACATCCAGTCCCAATTGCCGGTATCGACTTCGACCATACTCCAACAGATCCCAACCCACGGCCAAATTATAAAGCCAGAGGATAAAGGAAATATTTATATAACCAGGGGTACGGGTCCATGAAGGCCAATCCGTCCAATTTTCATCGGGCCGTCCCATCCCGGTAGCTTCCCGCATAACAGATTGCCATCTCATATAAATTTTTCCAACCTGCTCACGTCGCGCCTTCAATTCTCTAACAACGGATACATGTTCGTTAAAATCATCGGGCCGGGCTGCGCCCACAGTGATGGTATGTATTTCATCGCGGGACAAACAAAACAGATCATTAAATTGCATGGGAGTTAAAGGATGAGACAAATCAACTAATTTTTGAGGTGGACTATGGAGCATACCGCCTTTATCAGAAGGACTAATAATCAGCACTCCCAGATCTCGCGCAGCCGCCTCCTCAATTACCGACGTATGAGCCTGAAAAATAGTGTACCAATGCAAATTGAGATAATCAAAGCCCTCATACTCTTCACACCTGATAGCTTCTAAAAGAACATCAGTGGGACCATGCCCGGAAAAACCGATAAATCGTACTTTTCCAAGATCTCGTAACCTTCGGGCCGCAGCAAGACAACCGTTTTTTCGACACACCTGCCAGAGAGTTTCAAAATCATTCACTCCATGGATCGCTAAAAGATCGACATGCGCTACTCCTAACCTACCAAGGGAATCAATTACGGCTGCACTAAATTCTTCTGGATCGGAGCTAGGTGCCACCTTGGTTTGAAGGATATAGCTTTCTCGTGGATATTTTTTTAACACCGCGCCGAGTTGACTCTCTGCGGTCCCATAAGCACGGGCGGTTTCCAGATGATTAATTCCCAGGGACAAAGCCCGATCCACCACCTGTTCTAAATTATCTTGACTATCTTGAGAAACATTTGATATCTCGTGGCAATTCCAGGAATACTTTGCCCGCATCAACCCAGCAGTAATTACCGGCATAGCCAGTCCCGTTCGACCGAATCTACGAACGGGCACTTGGATTGCCTCACAGGCTAAATCAGCTTGCATCTTTATTTTGCCTTAACTAAAAAGGGAAGCATTCACTATCACCACGCCTACGCCCAATCAGGCCGGATACACATAGGATTAACTATAACCTGCACCCATCCGCTGCCACAACAAACGCTTATCATGTCGATATCATATGACTTTTCTTTTTAAGCCTGTGAATGTTTATACTAAGAGAATAAACCTCAATCAGTGGGAGGTTCTGATGGGGACATAGGAACAAGTAAACCGCATTGAGCACCCAAGGCACGTACTGTAATCATAAATGAGGAGGGCATGGGTAACGGTCTTTCTTCTTTCAAAATCCCCAACGCCCTAGCCATTAAGAGAGAAGGCAGAGAATTACCGCCCTCCTGATTATCGCAAATGACCTGCATCCGCAATGTATCAGTTAGATATCCGCAATATTTTGGGAATCTCTCAGACACTCCTCGAAGTTCATCCTCTACCCGCTCTCGATTGGCAACGACAAATGCAGCAGCTTCACCCTCTGGATTTGGTGTCCCAAAAAGACTGTTAACTACCGCTCCGGCCAATAATTTAATCTCAGAGGATGACAAATCTGACTCTCTTTGCTCAAGATCCTTGCGCAAAGCGTCATAAAGCACCATCCGCACCATATCAATGGCCTCACGTAAAGGAGGAATCAACTTACTATCGAGCTGTTCGCCATTTTCTTGGTTATCGCTCATAACACCACCTTTACCGCCGGGTCATTATGCAGATCACGATACAAACGTATACGATGGTCTTCATCAACAACCGTTGTTTCGAAACTGATACTCCGATAACGCCCACTACTACTGACGTTAGAGTCTTGAACCTTATATTCCCGTCCCTCGGCACAATTTTTAATAGCAACCAGCACCGCCTCACGATCAACACCGATCACTTTAAACTGCCAGGAACAAGGATACTCAATCTTCGCTTTACACGAAGTATTAGGGATATGTAATGGTAAATCTTTCATAATCGGCCTTATAACCCAAAACAAAGAGCCCGGCAAGTCGCAATTACTAAAAAGTTCTTGAACTCAACCAGGCAATATTCCGGCTATCTTTTGTTTTAACGTGGAAATTCTTCTCAATGAAGTCTGAATATGCTTTTCGGAAATTTCTTTTCTCGTAATCGCTTCCTGCAGAGCACTTATCGCCTCGGCAAGGGATCCACGATCACGAACTAGATTATTGCCTATGACAAGCAAATCTACCCCGGCTTTCACTGCAGAGCAAACAGCTTGCCCCAAAGACCACTCATCGGTAATGGCGCGCATTTGCAAATCGTCTGAAATAATCACCCCTTCGAATCCAAGCTCTTGACGTAAAATCCCTTTCAACATCCTTTCCGAAAGGGTGGCAGGAAGCCCTGAATCATCCAATCGACGATTGACCACATGGGCAGACATCACGGCATCAACACACCCTTGTTTGATCAATGAACGATAAGGGGCCAACTCATCCACATGCCACAACTCGCTTACATCGGTAAACCCCAGATGGGAATCTTGGCCACTGGAGCCATGCCCTGGAAAATGTTTCAAGCAACAACAGATATTTTTTTTATGATGTTCAGCTATAAAGGCGGAACTATGACGAATCACCTTGTCTGGATCCGAACCAAAACTTCTACCGAATCGACCGATGACCGGATTTTCAGGATTACGATCCAGATCAACCACCGGAGCAAGATTGAAATTCACCCCGCAATCTTTCAAAGATTGGGCAAGCTGTCCTGATCTGGCCGCAGTCTCCATAATGTCGTCACCTTGTCCAAGAAAATGGGCCGACACCGTGGAAGAAAAACCATCCTGCTCCCGTAAACGGCACACCTGGCCACCTTCCTGATCCACAGCTATCAATAACTCAGTATGGGCATAGCGTTGCAGGTCCAGAGTTAACTTTGCAAGCTGCTGCGGAGAACTAATATTCTGTCGACTTCCATCCACGTTACGAGCAAAAAGAATTACCCCCCCTGCCCGTCGATCAACAATATCCTCTACCACCGGGTGTTGATCATCTATTTCGCAACCATCAAAACCGATTAAAAAAAGTTGACCAAGATCCATCACCACCCCACAAGGTTCAGAAAACAATAAGCCCCGACACCATAAATCATCACCACAACCAGGCATGGAACAATGTATTTATAAGTAGCCAGGAGAGAGACATGAAAATAACGCCTGGTCAAAACATAACAAAGATGAACAGGAGATAGCATCATCCCCACATAGCCCATACTAAAAGCAAGCACCAGCGCAGAACCTTGACTCAACGTACCGAGATTGTCTACAATCCCCACCACCAAGGGAAAAGCTGGTCCGGCAAAACCGATGGCTATCCCAGTGACCAACCCAGCTAAAAAGGGAAGAAAAGCAATAATAAGTTCCGGCGGAACCGCCGAATGAGCAAGTTGATCTCCAGCAGCAGGCAACAACCCCGATGATTCCAAAAAAAATTGAAAAATCAATACTCCGCCGAGAGTAACGACTACTCCAGCAGTTTTAGCAGAGAAAAGATCGGCAAAAAGACGCCGTTCTGAACTGTTTGCTATCCACACTCCAATCATCACTAAACTGATAACAAGCCCCACCAACATGCCCAGTAGATTATCCAATGTAGCTGAAGTATCAGGTACAAAGCTATCTATAAACCCAGGCAGGACAAGGGTACATAATACCACAATACTAATGGGCAATAAAACCCGAACCACTCCACCGGAATGTTTTACTTTCTTTCCGTTCACTTGATCAAGCAACAGATGAGCATTACCCCTAAGCAGAAATAACCACCCTGCAAACAAGCTCACCAAGGTGAAAGGAGCCATCAGGAGAAAAAACTGATAAGTTTTGAGATCAAAAACCGACAAGGTAACAATTACCACGGGATAGAGAGGCCACCAATATTCTAAAATATGGCGAAACCAATAGTTGACTGAAGCCTTCCACTCCTCGCTTACAGCACGCCCTTTAGCCGCCTCTTCCACCAAGGGTGCTGAAAAAAGAGCACCTCCCGGCATAGGCACCATACCGATAGCAGCGGGCAGAAACACCAGACTAATAATTCGCCCATAACGCCCACCCAAACGTTGGGCCAATGAGCCAATCACTTTTGAATTGGGACCGGAGGTCATGAAATAGCCAAATTCTAAGATCAAAACGATATTGAAAATTAACAACCAAAATTCAGGTTTGCCAAGTCCGCTACCGAAATCAGAAAGCACAACGGTCCAATTCTTACCGGTCCATAGATCGATAATCACTCCCCCCGCAATCAAGGCAATTCCCAATGGTAACCGGAATCGATTTAACAACAAAATCGCCGTAAAAACTAAAAGGATCTTTGTGATGGGAGAAGGGCTCAACCACAACTCAGTTAGCATGATATAACTCGATAAAACGGCACTGAACAACGGCCTGTTTGATTAGCAGAAAAGAAAAGAAAAGAGTGATATTAGCTTGTTGATTTATGTCCATATTGATTCAAAATCAAAACATGGGAAAAAAAACGCGAAAACAGACATTGATATAAATGCTATTCTAAGGTTTATTTCTTTCACATAGCGCAGATATCTGGCCCAAAAACCATAAATCAACAAGTTCAAGTAGATACAGTAGAAAAATACCAAATGAGCATCTTCTCATAACAGGTAACTTTCATCCAAACCGATCGGCAGAAACTATTGCACCATCGAGATAACCAAAGGAATCGAATGAAACCCTTTAGATTGGGGCGAAGTATTGCCCAAACTCCAAGATTCACATCGCGCCTTAACGTCAATCTTCTTGAGAATATTATCAACCAAACCTTGAATATTAATCACCGGATGGCGAGTAAAAACCTGGGGCAGACCATAGGTCATATTACAAGCCAAGCAACAACCCGGTCGTTCATGAAGATCTAAATTAAATTGAAGCTTAGAGCTTGCTGAGTCATAACCCGCATAACTAAGCTTGATATCATAGGCCCCTTCCGAAGCATCTCCAAATAATGCCTCAAAAAATTGATTACTTTTTTCTGCTGGGAACAGCTTACCCAACACATCGGCATTAAAGATTTTTGCCAACTCTTCCTTGTCCATTACAACTCTCCCCTTATTGAACAAATAAAAAAATTCACACTTTAGCAGGACGCTAACCTAATAAAAGAGGCCCGCCATGTCAATCTTCTTTACATAACTATAACTGTGCAAAAAAACATTTAAAAAATTGAAATCATACAACATCAACCCACTCACCACTCTTTGCCGAAAGGATACAAGCCTCACAGGCCCTCACGGCCAGTCGACCATCCTCACCAGATACCGGATTAGGTCCCCTATCAACAAGATAATCAAACCAATCGCACAACAAAGGAACTATAGTACTAACCGGTGCAGAGTGGGTTAATCCCTCTCGCTGAGCCCCCCTTATTCGATCCAAAGTGTCGTGGATCTGATCGCCATGAAGCTGCCCTTCCTTAGCGACAAACTCAAACCTACCGGTACGCGCAGCGCCAACCTTGGAACAATCAACGGTTCCCACCACACCACCTTCCATCTCAACCAACACACAGAGCATATCCTCTAAAGCCAGATTAATTCGACTGCGACAAAGTGCAAACACTCGCACAATATTTCGACCTGTAATAAATCGTAGGGCATCAAAGACATGTACTGCGGTATGAAAACTAACCCCGGCCCCAGCATGCTTCGGCTCATCATGCCAATCCAAGGTGGACGGCTCCAATCTTTGGTTGGCAGAGAAGCTAAAAAGCATCCCCATGTCCGGCAAGTAATCGCGCAATGCCATAACCACATTATTATAACGTAGGGTTTGCCCCACAGTAAGTTTTAACCCACGATCAGCAAACAATTGTTTAATTTCCCCTGCCTCACCAGCGGAAGCAGCCATAGGCTTCTCCAAAAGCAAGGCTTTGCCATGCTCAGCACAAAAACGAGCTATCTCCAGATTAAGCGTTGGGTAGGTGACTGCTATTACAGCATCAACCTTATCGGAGCACACTAATTCACGCCAATCCCGAGTACTCTCCA
>JAOTSI010000177.1 GCA_029865005.1 Desulfobulbaceae bacterium | reverse complement strand
CTTTTTGCAGGGGAGAGATATTCTGTTACGGAACGTTTGGCTCGCAGAGGATTTTATATCCCTAGTGGTCTGGGCTTGAGCGAAGATCAGATGACGCAGTGTGTGGATGCTGTGCGAAAGCTGTTTATAAGGTAACGCCGAAATTGAAAGCGCCCCTTATTACCAAGGGGAGGTTAAAAAAAACTATTTTCACGCAAAAAAGACCTTTTTACTGTGTATTGTTGATGAATTAATAATAAAGCAAAACTAACCACCAGAAAGTTGAATATATTTTAAAGTAACTAGTTGTAAAAAGAAACATTATACTTAACTGTTATGAGCTTGCAGATTTCGGAGATCACCCACAGGCTTGTTTAAAGCTCAGGTGATTGCAGGCTCTAAACGTAATTGGCCCACACAGGTCAACGAGAAACCTCCCAGCTTCTGCTTTTTATCTATTTGGACTTCGTATGGAAAAAATACATCAAACATATTTCGTCAAAGCCCTAGTTGCAACAGTATTGATAAGTTTTATCTTTTCAATGGCATCCTTTTACCACCAGGCCTTTAATAGTCATCCACACAATGATATTCCTACCCATATATACTTAACAGCTAAAGCAGCAGTCAAAGGCGAATGGCCTGGGTACACAATATATCATCGTCTGATTTTTTTGTTTTCAGGGTTCAGTTATCATGCCAAGACGCTAGGTGTTGCGACCGTAGGATTTTTGACAGCATGTGTTGTACTCCGATCGGTAATCACCGTGTGGCTATTTAAAAGTCTTTCAAAATCGTTTTGGGTACTCACAGCCATATCCTTCGCTAATATATTGGCAATGCCCATCTTTAACTGGTGGTGTTTTCCCAGTGTATACCTGGGGCAACTGACACCGACGGTATGGCATAATCCAACAACCATCGTGTCCATGCCGCTTGCAGCCCTTTTGTTCTTTCAATATAGTAAAATGCGAGAAGACCTGAATGTAAAAGACACTATCATTACTTCAGCCATGCTCATTGGGAATACTTTAATCAAGCCAAATTACACGCTCATCTTTATATTTGTTATTGGCGCTGATATGATTTTTCGAATGCTGAAGGGAGATGCTAGAAAGGCATTGATTACAATAAGCATCACCTCCATCCCCTTGATCCTGGTTATGGCCTGTCTGTACTTACAAACTTATGGAGATAATATAAATGATACTTCCGGCGTTCAGATAAAACCTTTCGAGGTATGGCTTCGCTATTCTCCTAATATTTTTGCTTCATTGTTGCTATCACTTGCCTATCCAATCATTGCAGCAGTTTCTATTTTACGGAAAAAGGTTTGGACATCGGAACTAAGCATTGCCTGGGCAGCTTTGATCATTGCAGTGCTTCAATTTTCATTATTTTCCGAAGGCGGACAACGATGGACTGATGCAAACTTTGTCTGGGGTTGCCATATCACACTTTTTATTCTTTTCCTTGTTACTACAAAAGTTTTCTTTTCCATTAGCGAAAGTAGGGAAAAACTTCTTGGAAAAGCGATTTTATCTCTGCATGCTATAGCCGGTATTGTATTCTATATTAGATCATTTTACCTGCTGCATCCATATTGGGCCTGATTTAAAAAAATCAACTTACTACAGAATATATAAGGGTGTTGAAATAAGCCTGTTTGCCTTTTGTGAAGGCCATCTCGTGGACGCTTCCGCGATTTTTTTCTATAAACTATCCACAGCTTGTTATTGTAACCAGGTTTTGGGGATTTAATTTATCGAATAAATTTTTTCGATATAGATTTTTGTTGCTACCTGATGTTCTCGTGGAGAATTATTGCTATAGAGTAATGTTGTGTTGCCATTTTTAACGTTAGGTCGCAACGTTAAACAATTATAACTGCTGGGTCATATCCTTTTGTTTCTTTTTCCGAGTACCAGCACATATCCCTTCCGTACTTGATGGAAATTCGATAAGTATGATGAATCTCTTTTGAAAAAATTTTGTCATTTCAGTGGTGATGGCCCTTATCGCATGGTGTTTATTACTTTCCTAATAATATGATCCGATAAGTTCAAGTATAAGTTCATGTTCTTCTCCTAGATCAATGGTTTCCTGTTCGGCAAAATAATCAAGGATCGCTCCATTCTAATGGGCAGGTTCAATTAGATAACCGTACCTTGTTACATTCTTCGTAACAAACTGATTTGATACGGTGTTCGTTTATAAATGGAAACAGGTACTTCCTTAATTAATTATCAGAAATTTCGTAATGCTGCGATAGTTCAATAAGGAATATTATGTCAATCACATATTAGGCCATATCGACCTACATCGGGTCACTTCTTCTAGCCGTGTAGTCCGGCATCTATTTTATTTTTCATCCTCGTCTGGTTACCTGAACTTACACAATGGCAAGGGCAGTTTTCTTGATTTAAAAAAAAATGAAAACGGCTCCCGTACAATACCAAGGTAACAAGAGGAAACATAATGAAAAATTTATTATTTGCATTGGTGATCGGACTGACTCTGGGACTAACTCAAATCGTCTACGCAGGTTATGTCGCTGGTTTCAAAGTGATTGAGGTGGGTGATAGTCAAATGGTTATCCAAAAGGATGATGCCGAGCCGATTACCCTCAAACTCAAGAACAAAAAATTCAAAATCGGCGATAAGGTTAAGTACGATGCCAAAAAGCTCAAGGTGAGAAAAGATCGGAAAAGTCAACCACTCGAAGGTTGTTAACTGATTTCTTTCGGATATGGACAATTATGGGGGATAATGACAATTTTAACGGGAAATAAGGGTACTAGAAGAAAATAATCTACCCGAATGGCGCAGGATAGGGTTTCGTCTTCAAGACGTGCCAAGGGGCGCATACTTGTTGTATGTAACCCTTGGCGTAACGCAGAAGACGGAACCATAGACAAGTCAGTCGGGTAGATTATTTTTTGAAAGTTCCCTAAGAGAGGAAGTCGTGAAATAATCAGGTAAACCGGTTTCCGATATTACAGCCGACCGGCTGTTTTATCAACTTTCAGCCCGTGCTTGTGCATTTGCCCTTTTGTTGATTCATAGAATTCGCCGCCGTTGGCTGCGGAGGTCACCTCTTTTCCTGTCCTTTTCCCTTTCTAGGAGAAGGACAGGATGATGTTCACAAATTCTTGTTGGACCAAGTTAACTTACTGTATAAAATTGAAAAAGTTTAACAAGAAATCTCTTTATTATCCTTGGAATCTTCTTTTTTTAATGCAAAATTAGGCGCTTAAGAAAAGTTGAACTGCTGTAAGTATCGTTCGCAGTATGTAGTCTTGATTCTTATAGTACTCTTTTTGATCTTGAAAAGGTGGAGTTAAGCAAGAAAACATGCTCTTTTTTTACCTTTTGTCTTTCAAAAACTTCCTGTTGGCTTGGCTCGACAAGAATTTAGACGATATTCTGGTAAGAATAGGTCCTTTGGATGAAATTATAATTGATTGTCTGGAATTAATTTTTTTTAGAACTAGACTAAAAGCTTGATAACTTGGGTTGTTACATGATAATGCGACGATATTCTGTCTATATTGATACAAAAACAAGCTGTACTTGCCCAAGAAGCCACTCTTAGAGCCTTAAAAATATTTCCCTAAGCAATTTTAATCAAAATTTAAGAAAAGTATGGCCTCTTTGGTAATGTGTCTCATTTTCATTAAGAAGCTTGATGAATTTTAGTGGTGGTCATATAATCCATACTGTAAACACGTTTTTCTTTCTAGTGTTCACCATACATATATTTCTGAGTCCATATTTTTTAAAGTTTTGAGTTAAATAATTTGGCGAAAATCCTATGATTATAAGATGGTAAAATATCATATGCAATAGCCACAAATAATAACTTCTTCAGTCATAAATTTAATAGTTTAGGTTAAATTATGAAGAAAAAAGACGAAAAGTTTCGTGATGCGATATTCATCATCGTGGATGAGGAATCATGCCCCTTCTACAGCGTAGGGGAAGAAATAAAGGTTGAAAGCTATGGATTAACAATGTCCTCCTACAAACCAGGCTGCCTTTATCTTGCTAAGCAAATTTCTTCTATAGTCGCTTCAAAGGAGAGCTTTGGAGGAATTTCAAAATTATCATCTAGGAAAACCAGGTTCGATTGTGGCGGCTGTGAAGGTATTATCCACTTTCAGTATAAAAGGGATAAAGATTTTAGTACGATGCAGATGAAACTTCTTGAGGAAGCTGATCAAAAACGTAGGAAAAAGCATCTTGAAAAGTACTTTGGTGTAATGCGCAAGATTAGCTTATTTAATTCTTTGGAAGATGATGCTCTGGCTGACTTTATATCGCTCCTTGAATTTAAAGCTATTCCTTTTGGCAAGATGGTCGTTAAAAAAGGAGCTCCTGGTACCAATTTTTTTATAATATTAGAAGGACATGTGGAGGTAAAAGCTGACGATGGTCACAAGTTGGCTGATCTGGAAAAAGAGGAAATGTTTGGGGCAATGAGCTTGCTTTCCGCAGAACCTTTTCCGCACTCTATTCTTTGCGTTAAAACTACACGGTTGGCACTACTCAGTATAAAGAATTTTAAAGAAATATTAAAAAAATATCCAGTGCTTCAGATGTTTTTATTTAAATTGCTAGTGGACAGAGCCCAGGCAATGACCCTTAAATCTGGCAAAATTGCCTCTGGTATGACAGGAGAACTTTCTGAAATCTCGGCGGTTGATCTTTTTCAATTAATCAACACTTCCAGGAAAACAGGTACAGTAGACCTTTTCATTGATCAAGGCCGGGGAATGGTATTTTTCAAAGAAGGGGAAATTGTTTACGCCCGGTATTTGAAGTTTCGAAGCAAGCAAGCAGTTCATGAGCTTTTGGGTATAAAGAATGGTCATTTCAGTTACACAAAGGGGCTTCCCGACATACTTGAAAAGGAAGAGCCTATTGGTGGTTTCATGGGTCTGATAATGGAGGGGCTTCAGAAGATTGACGAAAACCAGGAATCATAGCTTTAGATGATCATGCTTAGTAAAAGCATATTCAAACAGCCGAATAGTCAACGCAGAAAAAAAGTTACTATTTAGGTTGTGTTGTATGTTTTTTCGAAGAAGAGCAAGTAGGTTTAATGGATGGAATTTGTTTCCTTTACATCGGAGATGTATTTATTCAATTTTCATAAGCGTTTACCTGTAGTACACTTGTTCACGATCAAACCGAATTCACATAGGATTAATTATAGCTCACCGCTCTGTTTGCACACATGATCAGCATTGCTAAACGCTTACCCGCCCAATGTTATAGAACTTTTCTTTGCAACCCAGTTGACGGTTACAAGATTTGAAAGATAATAATGTTCAATATGTTCTTGGAATTAATCCCGTTGCTCATAAGTTCCTTTTGGGTTAGCTTGAAAAAGCTACTAATCGTGGCGAGACTAACGAATTAATTATTCAAGATTGTAGCAGTTACTAATTATTTTTTTCATAAAGAATGTTGCAGTTGAAAGCATGAGATTGTCTATTGGACAATTTTGAAGAACATTCAACTGTCCATTTCTGCAAAAATTATAGAGTAAATTATTTTTTCGCATTTCTCTGTAGGTCCCTTATGTTTAAAATTTCAGGGAGAATAGATTTTTTTTTGTCCAAAAAATGATTTCAGTGGTAAGATTAACCTAATATTGCACCTCGTTAATAGATAATTTCTAACTTAGCCATCAAATTTACCTCAGCCTCTTAAAAATTAAATATTTTGCAATGTATTGTGGGCTTCAACGGGAATTGCTGCTCGTGATGAAATTTTGGCAGGGTTAACGTAAGTGGTAGGTGCATTATGAGGTGGCGTTTATATAATTACAGTCGCCTTAGGTGACATTGGGTTACAAATGAGGTGTGTTCTTTCTTGTTAATCCATAATTTCTCCTCCTGGTTGGTCCATATGCGTCCGGCTAAGGAGAATATCCAATTAACATACATAATCAAATTATTTTGCCGAATAAAAAAGGGCGATCATAAGGATCGCCCCTACTCACGAATGCAGTATTCCTGTATTAAAATTAAATGATTAACGCAGCAGCTCTAATCACATTGTCGTTGGTCCACGGTGTTGCACTGTGGTGGTATTCCTTGTGATCGCCACCGGTTGCGCCTTAATTTAATATTACATTTTCTCACTGTTAGGCCTTAGACTGGCGGTTATGTAGGTTGACCTGCGAAAAATGATTTTACTCTGAATAAAATGCGCTAAAGAGAACTCAGCACTACAACACGAAGATGGTTTAGTTCGAAAGAATCTTGGCATCGGAGAAATAGTAGACTATGAAGCAAGTTTTGCATGTGCAGGTAACATTGTATACTATTGCCGTCTTGCTTGGTACCGTATATCTCTGTACGCAAGCGTATTCAGTTCGACGTATTTCGCATGACGATGCTATATCGTATTTAGCGGCTACAGGGCATCAAGGACAGTACCAGGCTTCAAAGCCAGGACAAAGGTGGACGTATGCCAGTCAATGGCAAGATTTCTGGACGCCAGATAAATTTTGGTGCTTTACGAAAATTGCCAGAGATCTTGCTACAACTGACATTCACCCGCCAATGTATTTCTGGTCTCTTCACGTATGGTCTATGCTTTATGGTGTCACTTTGGCAACCGGTCCTCTCCTAAATATTCCGTTTCATATTCTCGCATGTTTGACTATAACTGCCGTTTGCCGATTTCTGGGATGTGCACCTTGGATAGCTGGGGCTACTGGCCTACTTTGGCTTTTCTGTGGGGCAAACCTTTACGTTGTTGCAGAGGCTAGGCCTTATAGTTTACTTGCTGCAGTTTCAGTTATTTATGTTCTATCGATTTTGTGTTTTTTGCGAAGACCTTCTATTTCTACATCATCCTTCGTGTGTTTGACGAGCACAGTGGGGATGCTTACTCACTACCACTTTATCCTTCTACTTGCAGTCTGTGGAGGCATGGCGGCGTTTCAGTTGCTGTTTGAGAGGCGATATTTTGAATTATTTATGTTCGCAAGTTCTATTGTATTGGCTGGACTGTTCTTTGTGGTGGTCCATCCAACCTTTTTTCTATCCTTTCAGCGTCAAGTATTACAATCACAAGTATTTGATTGGGTAGAGATTCCCGCTCGTCTTCGCCTTGTCTTACACACCATGCTAGAGGTATTCATCCCTCATCGTATCGTGTCGCCACTTGTTATCAATGCCTCGCACTTCTGTTTGCTAGTCTTGACTGTTGTGCTGACAGGTATGGCTGTTTTTTTATACCATGCAAAAGGTCTCAACTTGGGGGGTCTGGCACGTAAGCTAATTCGCCCTAAGTCAATCCCCTTTGTTGCCTCTATCACATGCTTCTTGTTTATCGTGTTGCTGTATGTGTCTTTTAGAAGTCCTAGGCACGCCATGGGTGCAAAGTACCTTATGATTGTCACACCACTATTTTTTATTGCGCTTGGTCAAATAATCGCCGCGCTAAATAGCATTCGTCACACAATGGCAGTGGTCATTGTTGTGGTTCTTCTTATTTCTCAAATAACGTATGGAACCATGGTTACGGTTCAAAGCCTTGAACGTGTATGGCAGCCACATGTCAACCCGTTGAGGGGTAGGGACGCTATCCTGGTACTTGATTCCACTGCCAGGGGAGTTCTCCCAACGGTTCTGTGGCATGCTGATCCAGAGCTATCTGTCTTTGCGAGCGAGCAGAAGTTTCTACTTGCTGATGGGTTTCCTGTACTGCCAGCCCACAGGGTCGTCTTGTATGTTTCAGATATTAGATACCAAAACTCCAAGACTGGAAGAGAAGCTCTACTGCATACGTTCTCCAACCTGGGGTATGAGGTAAGTAAGCTGTCGGAAACATATTTTTTTCATTACAGCGAAGCATATGTAATGGTCCCTTAGGGTTGAACTGAAAACCAATGAAGGCAATTATCTGGAGAGTATCGTTGATTGAGCTATCAGATAAACTGCCAGGAACTTTTTTTTACTTGAATCGTCTCCATGCTCTTTGCTGGCAACTTGGTTAAACAGATTCAGAAAGAGTTGTCGCTTATAATATTATGTTATATCAGGGTATTAAAACAGTAGTGATGGGTTAAGTATGAAAGGTGATAAACGGTAATTTTGTTCTTAGCAATGAAAAGTTTGCAGAGAAAATAGGGAAAATGCTTGGTTGTTAAGTGATACAGGGCAAAGCCGATAGGCTCAGAGCAAATACCTGCTTCGCTATAAATTGTGGGCTGTCTTATATTAACTTATTTAAAAAACAAGATTATGTTAAGTCTGATCCAAATTATACTATAAATATGACCCAACTTATGAAGAAAATATTATTTTTTTTGATTTTGAGTATGGTTCCTTCCAGATTATTGGCGGATCAGGATTGGGTATTAGTACTTTCAGAGTCAGAGAAAGAAGTGGCAAATTACTATGCTTTTGATACTACAAATTTTAAAAACCCATATCAGTACTGTAAAATTGTATGCTCAGTATACGCTGACGATAGCATGGGAACGACCACGGCTAGAAGAATTTATCTGGTTGAAAACTACGAGGAAGCAGATCTCTGCGTAAACTTCGTTAAATCGTATAAATATGCCGAAGTAAACTGTGTAAAA
>JAOTSI010000437.1 GCA_029865005.1 Desulfobulbaceae bacterium | reverse complement strand
ATGCTTCGTTGGGGTCAACTTGCTCCATTTCTTTACTTAGTTGTTCAGCTTTAAGTGTGGTTTGCTCTTTTTCCTTAAGCAAAAGTTGATAGCGCTTGTTGGTTGTGAGACGGGAAGCAGGGTGAATGTTTGCCATGGTTTTGATTTGCCAGTTGATCTCACGTAATTTACTTTGTGCTGTATTTAGTAAAGATATTTTTCCACGCCCCCATTTTTGTGAAGGGGTCCAGTTGATACTCATCTTGCCAAGATATTTACCTTTACTCATTGTTTGAGTAATTAAGGTGTTGTTGATAAGGCGTGGGGGGATATTTGCATTATTGCTCCCTGATTGGATTATTAGGTGTATGTTATTAAACTGTTGAGCTATTTTCTCGTTGTTTTTGTAAGGGTAGTTTGAAAGTAGGATAGTCATGTCTGTTCGGTCTTTAATTTCTTCAAGAACAGCTGGTAAGGTGTCTTCCCATTTCTTAATTTTATATCCGGTAAGTTGATTTTTAAGGGATTTGTTAAGGTCGTCGGTAAGGCCCAGAATGGCGATTTTTATCCCTCCCACTTCCTTGATGATATAGGGTTTGAAAGGTAAAACGTCGTGTTGAGCCTCGCTTAGGTTCATAGAAAGCCATGGCAAGGCTTTATTCCGGCTTGTATCAAGCAAATAGTCAATTCCAGATGCCAGGTCAAATCGAGAAACAGCAGAGCAGGTGTAACCCATGGTGATGACCGAGTCGATGATGGAGTTTGCGATTATCTTTTCTCGTTGGGAAGAGTTCGAATTTACGCTTTGACGTTTAAACAGCATTGATCCACTATCAATAATAAGAGTGGGGGTTTTATTTTCAGTGCTTATTTTGTTGATTTCAAAAGCTCGTCTGGACAGTCCGCCCAGTCGTTTGCTTGGTCAACCGCAAGCATGAGTTTCGCCACGATTATCATTGGTATAGAGTAGCAATAATTCTGTGGCTCCGGCTGAGTACGGGACGAGGACTGTGAGCAATAGAATTAATCCATATCCGATTTTTGGGAAAATTTTGATATTATTTTTCATGGTGTTGACATTATGATTGTGTTGGTCATGTGACGAGCGATTCGGCACGACCGGTTAGTATGAGGTGAGGTTACATTTGACCTAATGATTTTAATATCATCTTGAATGGGAGGGTGCAAGATTAAAACCGATTTTCGTAACATTTAATTTGTAATATTTTAAGTAAAGTGGAAACTATTAATTAAACAATCTTATTTGATAACCTTCACGGGGTTGAAGAGAAAAGTTCTATAACATCAGTATGGTAAGCGTTTGCCAGCACTACGTCTGTGTGCGAGCAGGCCGGTGAACTATAGTTAATCCTATGTGAATCCGGCCTGATTGCACGCAGACGTAGTGCTGGTGAACGCTTACCTTATTTGTGTTTTTCGAGTAGTTTAATCAGGAGTAATGGCATCACTCTTTAAAAAATCGAGGGGTTGTACTGATTTTCATACAAAATTATTTTAGTTTTTTATAATTCATAATTGGCTTATTCATAATGTATTGGAAAACGAATAACTGAATAGTCTCGTGAAGAGATTGCAGTGGAGTCTTTTTCTTTTGCAATCAATAGGTTCTTGCAGGAGGCCTTTTCAGGTGCTACACTCAAAGATGAAATATTCATTGGGTGTAAAAGATATCTAATCTCTTTCTTATAGTCCTTGGATGTTATTTTAGTTTGAGTATGTATTTTATCAATTGAACGTATAATTTATTTGTTTACCCTAGATATTTACTTTTAGTAAGACAACTTCATATGCCACTAAAATCAAAAATCTTATTGTACACCGTCGATCCCGTAAGGAAAGAGGAAGTTGTTACTGCTCTGCATGGTTACGACATAATAACGTGCGGACAGAAAGAGCATGGTATGCAGTGTTGTAAAGAAGGAGAGGTGTATGTAGTCATAATTGATACTTCTTGTTCTCATAGCTCATGGGAATTGCTGTTTCAAGAGTTACGGAAGGTACAGCCGCTGTTGAGTGGGTTGTTGATCATTGATAAAGTGGATGAGAAAATTTTACGAAAAGCCTATCAAACAGGTTTTTCATCATATATAGAATATCCATTTTCTCAAGAAGAACTTCGAGAAAAAGTAAATGAAGCATTAGCTTATTTTGTATTATTGGAGGAGAATGCGAGGTTGCGTACTCTTCTTCCTCTTTATAGCCTTGGTGAGCAGTTTTTAGGTTCTGGTACGGAGCAAGATGTATTGGAAGTTCTGATAAGTGTAATAGCTGAGCAGACCGGAGCGGGACATATTTCGGTGATGCTTTATGATGAAAATGATGAAAAATTAAAAATAGCGGCCGGCAGGGGAATTGATCGTAAATTGATGGAAAAGGTTAAGGTCGCCCCTGGTAGTAATATTGCCGGGTGGGTTTATAGTGAAAATAAAACCGTAATATTAAATAAGGAAACTCAAGGTGATACACTGTTTGCGCCATTTTTAAAGAAACCGGAAATAGTATCGGCCATATCTCTGCCCATGACTATGCACTCCAGGGTGTATGGTGTGATAAACATTAGTCAGCTTAATCCTGGGGGGTATTTTTCTGAGTCTGATAGTGAAATGTTAACGGTTATTGCTGGGCAATCTGTTCTGGCTTTGGAAAATGTTCGGGCTAGAAAAGCAGCTGAAGATAAAGTTCGCATGCGAACTCTATTTGAACAATATGTTGCCCCGGAGGTTGCAGAATTA